>JABMOP010000529.1 GCA_013204125.1 Rhodospirillales bacterium
AGCCATTCTAGAGGATGATGATCAGGTGGCAATCATTCAGGATAAAATCGCTCAATGTCCGGTTGAGGCGGCAGTTAACCGCGGGCATTTGGAACGAATTTTGTGACTCCCTCAAAATCGCAGACCGAGCCGGAAACGGCGCGGATGCCACCAATTTTTCGCCGTTCAAGTTCATTGCTGGCCGGTCTCATTTGCCAGTTTCCGTGTTATATCTTCCCGCAAATCGCGTTTTAAGATTTTTCCAGCCGGGCTCAGCGGGAACTCGTCCACCACCTCAAGCCGCTCCGGCAATTTGAACTTGGCGATTTTCCTTTCCTGCAGAAACGCGTTGAGTTGTTCCAGGTCGAGTTCCTTGCCCGGCAGTAAAATGACATAGGCGCACGCCTTCTCGCCGAAAACCTCATCGGGCATGGCGACCAGTCCAACGCTTTTAACATTTGGATGGGTAATAACGAGGTTTTCGACTTCATCGCAGCTGATTTTTTCACCACCCCGGTTGATCAAGTCTTTCAGGCGGCCTTCGCACCATATATAGACGTCCTTCATACGCACGATGTCGCCCATGCGATAAAAGCCGTCGGCGGTGAAGGCCTCTTCATTCTTCTCCGGCGCATTATAGTAGCCGCGAATGGTGTAGGGTCCGCGGACGATCAGCTCGCCGAGTTCGCCTTCGGGAACTTCGTTGCCGTCATCATCGATCACCTTGACTTCGTCATCGGGGCAAGCCGGCTTGCCGGAACTGGTGAAGCGCAACTCTTCCGAGGCGTCCAACCGTGTGAAATTGAGTAACCCCTCGGCCGTTCCGAAAACTTCCTGAAAGCGGCAGCCAAATTTTTCCTCGATCCGCCTTCGTAATGCCGGTTGGAGCTTGATGCCACCATTGGTCATGACCGTCAATGAGGAGAGGTCGTGTTTCTCCGGTATATCCGAATTCAGCCAATTGACGATCACCGGAACGACGGCGGGAACGACGTTCGCCTTTTCCTTTTCGATCAGCGGGAAAATTGTTTCGGGCGTGACGCCGGGCGCGATCACTATTTTGCCGCCGCTGCGTAGCGCACCCAGTAGGCCCGGTGACGCCAAGGTGTAATTATGCGCCATGGGAAGAAGGGCGAGCAGGGTTTGCCGGTTGTCCAGTCCTCCCAGCGGAACGCTCATCGTACAGTTCAAGACATAGTCGTTATGAGTGCGCGGGATCAATTTGGGCAGCGCCGTTGTGCCGCCCGACAACAGCATCAAGGCGACATCGTCAGCCGGCATGGAAAGCCCTGAAAGATCGATACCTTGCGGCGGCGGCGTCTCCAGCAGTTGGGAGATGGATATATGGCCGGGGCCCGCTTCTCCCAGAACAAATAAATGCTCCAGGGTCGGGTTTTCGGCCTTAATCTTATCGGCCATCTGCCGATAGTCGAAACCACGGTATATATCGGGGAACAGATAGCCGACAGCCTCGGCGTGCGCGACAAAATGACTTACTTCATTTTCCCGGTGGGGCGAAAGGGACATGACCGGAATTGCGCCGACCTTTAAGAGAGCGAAAAGCGCAATCACAAGCTCGGCGGAGTTCGGAAGTTGAAAAACGACCCGTTGGCCGGTCTTCAGGCCGATAAAGGCGAAATGGGCCGCCAGGCGTTCGATATTCTCCTGAATGTCCCGGTAGGTATAACGCGTGTCACCGACGATAATGGCTTCGTCACTGCCGTATTTCTCCACCGATTGTTCGAGCATTTGATTTAAAGTGATATCCTCCCAATAGCCTTTCTGGCGATACATCCTGGCGAATTCCGCCGGCCATTCCGTGCATCCCTTTAACATTTCATCCCCCATAGTCCAAACGACGGAAGCAATAGGTGTTATCAGACTAACCGAGTACTTTCTCCTCTTCTTGCAGGCGCCTGATCCCCCGCAGAATGCTCTCCGGCGACATCGGCAGGCTTGTCAGCCTGACGCCCGTTGCGTCGTAGATGGCGTTGGCAATTGCCGCAATGACCCCGGTTCCGGCACCCTGGCCGGCCTCCTTGGCACCGAACGGGCCCTCCGGCTCCCACGTAATTACATTGCTATGCTGGAAGCTGGACAGCTTTGGCATATCCGTCGCCAGCGGCATCTTGTAATCGCGGAAGGAAGGATTCATGACCTCGCCGTCGATGCGAATAAGATTCTCATAAAGGGCCTGACCCATCGACATGACCGTCGCACCAATGACTTGGCCTTTCACGGCCAAGGGATTGAGCGGGAAGCCGCTATCATCGGCGCCCCAGAATCCAACCACCGTGACCTGCCCGGTTTCCGGGTCGATCTCTACCTCTATCGCGCAAGCCGAGGGATTGTAGGCGGGCGAGAGGTTTCCGTACCCGGTTTTAAAATCAACCATCTCGTCGCCCGCCGCGTATTCTCCATGCGCCGCCACCAGCCGTCCCAAGCTAAAGGCGCCCCGGCGCACAATATCCTTGAGCGGGACGCGTTGACTATTGTCGAGGCGATTGATGATTTCACCGCGGCGAAACTGAAGATCGTCGGGGCTGACTTCCATATGTTCGGCGGCGATCTCAGCCAGCTGCCGGCGCGCATCCTCGGCAGCGCGTTTGACGGCGTTGCCGGTAAAAAAAGTAACCCGCGATCCAAATGTTCCCGGATCCACCGGGGTCTGGTCGGTATCGACCTTGGCGAAGCGCACATCGTCCACTTCAATCCCAAGCACCTCGGCCGCGATCATCGACAATACGGTGTCGGCTCCCTGGCCAACGTCGGTCGAGCCCGTCGAAAGCTGGACGGTACCGTCCTCCCGCATCCTGATGTCCGCCGCCGAGGCGGAATGGCCCATGAGCCTCGCGCCGGAGATGTGAGAGCCGCATCCGAACCCGATCCCACGGTACTTGGGCAACTTGCCGCGCTTGCCGCGCCAATCGGATATCTCCGCGACCCGTTCGATACACTCATCGAATGCAAAGGTGCCGATGCGGAAGCCGTTGGCGGTTTCTTCGCCGGGTTGTAGAGAATTCCGGTGTCTGATCTCAAGCGGGTCGATGCCCAAATCAGCCGCGATCAGTTCGATTTGGGAATCGCGGGCGAAGCAAATCTGTGTATTCGTATGTCCCCGCAAGGCTCCGCAAAAACCGTTATTGGTGTAAACGCGATAAGCCTCGAATTTGAGATTTGGGATTCGGTACGGAATGTTGAGCATCGCTCCGGCAAGATACATGCTGAAACCCCCGATGCTTGAATAGGCGCCGCCATTGGCAATCAACTTACAATGCTGCACCAAAATCCGACCGTCTTTGTCCGTCCCCGTGCGCAGCCAAATTTTCATCGGATGGCGCATGTGCCCGATGATCATGACTTCTTCCATTGTGTGGACCAATTTCACCGGCCGGCCCGTCTTTTTCGAAAGCATCACCGCGCAGAAATCCATCGGCATTGCTTCCTGCTTGCCGCCGGAGAAACCTCCGCCGACAAAAGTCTGGACGATGCGCACATCTGCCAGCTCGAGGCCTAGCCCCATGGCAAGCTGCCGCCAGACGACATAGGGGCTCATCTTGCAAGCCCAAAGCGTTACTTTGCCGGAGCTTTCCCATTGGCCGACACAGGCGTGCGGTTCAAGCATTCCTTGTTTGACGGGCTGAGTGTCAAATTCATCCGCGCGAACGTGATCGGCGCTGGAAAATGCTTCGTCTACGTCACCGAATTGAAACGCGGTCTGGGCGGAGATGTTATTTGGGGCCGCGCTGTGCAAAAGCGGCGCGCCGGAAGTCATCGCTTCTTCTGGATCGAAGACCGTCGGCAGCGGCTCGTATTCGACCACCAGCAGCTCGATGGCTTCTTCGGCGGTGTCCTCATCGATCGCCGCAACGGCCGCCACCTCTTCGCCGATATAACGGACGACATCGACGGCCAACGGCAGGTAGTCACGCGTCTGCGGAAGATTTCCGTATTGGATACCTGGAAAATCGGCGCCCGTAATGACGGCGCGGACTCCCGGCAGGGCCGCGGCGCGGCTTGTATCTATGTGGAGAATTTTTGCGTGCGGGTGCGGGCTTCGCAATAGTTTGCCGTGCAGCATTCCGGGCATTGAAATGTCGTCGGCATACTCGGCGCGGCCCCTGGCCTTGAGCGCACCATCTTTCTTCGGCGTCGGCTGGCCAATAATATCGTACTCGTTGCGAAGGTCTTCGTGCATGTCAGCCGCCCTGTTCATGTTCGAGTTGACTGGCGGCATCTTGAATGGCCTCGACAATCTGAACGTAGCCGGTGCAGCGGCAAAGATGGCCGACAAGTGCATTGCGGATATCATCTTCGCTCGGCTTCGGGTTCTCGCTCAGAAGCGATTTTGTGGCGATAACCATTCCCGGCGTACAGAATCCGCACTGAATTGCCCCCTTGGCCACGAATGATTGCTGAATTTTCTCAAGCGCCGGGTCGCCTTCGACGGGACCCTCTATGGTCTGGATTTCTTTTCCGTCAGCTTCCACTGCCAGATAGAGGCAAGAGTTGACGGCATTACCGTCGATGAGAACCGTACAGGCGCCGCATTGACCTTCGCCGCAGGATCGCTTGGTCCCGGTCAGAGCCAGATTTTCCCGGAGCACCTCAAGAAGTGTGCGCCAGGGCCGAATAGAAACCTCTTCGCGGACGCCATTGACATTGAGGGATACGGTGATGAGGTTATTCATAAATTTGCCTTCCCCCTGGCGACGGCTTTTTCCCACGCGCGCCTGATGGCGCGCTTTGTAAGGTTTTTGATTAACTCCAGGCGATATTCCGGATCGGCGCGCCAGGAATTGGCCCTGGGATTGGCCTCCTTGCCCGCCGCCTCGGCGGCCGCATCGAGCCCCTCTTCGGTTAGCGCATTGCCGCGCAAGACCAATTCTGCTTGCCGGGCGCGAAAGACGGACGGCGCGCTACCGGCGTAAGCCAGCCGGATGTCGCGAAACAGGTTGTGGTCAGGATCCAGTTCCACGAATGCGCCGACGCCGACGACAGTCATGTCCATGGATTGACGGTCATGAAACTTCAGATAGACGCCGGCGCTTTCCGATGCCGGCCGGGCAAGGCTGATTTCCGATAGGACCTCGCCTTCGGCAGTGGCGGTTTGCCCAAACCCGACAAAGAAATCTTCAAGCGGAATCCAGCGCTCCCCCTTCTGACTGCTCAGCTTGGCTTGGGCGCCGAGTGTCATAAGAGGCGGCGGCAAATCCGCGCAAGGAAGCGCACCGGCGATGTTGCCACCGACGGTCGCCACGTTGCGCAGCTCTACCCCGCCGATCTGCGCGGCGGTCTCGCTGAGAACGTCATAATGCCGCTGTATAACAGGTGACGACATCAGGGTTTGGAGCGTCGTCATCGCGCCGATGGACAATCCGCCATCGGCCCGCTCCTCGATAAAATCGAGCTCTGAAACCCGCTTCAGCCCGATCACGCAGCGCGGGGTAGCCTCTCGACGGCGCAGTTGCAGAATGGCATCGGTGCCGCCGGCAAATAGCATCATTTCGCCACTGGGGGCGCTTGCCGTCAAAGAGCAGAGCTCGGAAAGGGAGTTTGGGCTCACGAAGTCGAATTTGGGCAACCGCCTCAGATAGGTCATTGGTTCATCCGGTCTCCGCCTCGTCCATTTTACGCAAATCGCCAAGTTTGCCTGATACCAACCCCGTCGTTTGCGGATAATGCCAAATATCGTTTATCGGCAAGCGATTGTTAATGATCTATATCAAGGCGGTCGGCAGGGCCGGCTCCCGCTCTAGTCCTCGGCGCGCGTGACCTTGACCTTTACGCATAGATCAAGGGAGAGGTTGACCGGATTAATGTTTTCCCAATCCAATTCCAGAAGCTCGTTGTAGAACACACCCTTACCTTTGGCCACCGGTAGGCCGTCGCTCCAATGACCGCACAGCGCGGCGATGCCGAGCCCTTCGGGGTGTATATTCTCGGTCAGACGGACCCGCCCTTTAACCTTGCGTCCCTTTTGGCTTTCGACCCACACCATATCGCCATCGGTGAGCCCTTTGCCGACCCCGGTGCTGGTATTGACAGCGATGTTGTAAGAAAATGGATCGAGCCTCGCTGCTTCGTCCAGCCACGGGTTTTCCATGGTAAAGCTGTTGGTGTGGAGGGTATCCCGGTAATAGAAGGAGTAGAAATCGAAGCCGTCCTCATGGCACTCGTGGGACACGCAGGGCAGCCAATCGACCAGGGCGCTGTAAAACTCTTTCGGAACATCAAGGCCGTGCGGTTCCGTCAGCGCCTGAATTTTTTCTCGCAAAGCCGGCATCCACTCCCAATATATCGGCACCCGGGCATCGTTAAACGGCCGCCAATAGACTTCCTCCGGCGTCTTCGGCCATTTGGCGACGCCCTTTTCCTTAAACCACTCAAGCCCCCGGTCCGGGCCAAAATTATTTTTCAGATCGGCATCGCATATTTCGGCGTAGGTGTATTTGCGCTGGATTTCGAGGCGGTATTCCCCGCGGAGATCGAGGATAGCGTTATAGGCGGCGTTCATGTCGGGCAGGAAATCGGCCCGCTCGGCCAGATCCGTCAGGACATCGGCGAAGGACCGCTCGTTGCCTTCCGGTTCGACAATCGGCTGTTGAATCGACCAGCTCCAATCGCCCATGCCGGCGGGATGACTGAAGATGAAGGGAATGTTGGGCCGGGTGTTGTAGCATCCCAAATAGCCGCGGTCGGGCAGAACGATATCCGAGAAAACCGAGGATTCGGTCAAAAACAAATCGAACGAGACCATGAAGTCGATCGCTTTAAGAGAGTCCGCCACCACATCCGGATTGGCAATACTCATCAGCATGTTGGTGCCGTAGTTGATCACCATCTCGGGCCGGTACCCCAACTCGAACTTTTCCCACAGTTCCTCGCCCAGAGGGGCATTGAGGAAGGGTGACGTCATGCCCATGACGAACAGATCTTGCAGACCAAGTTCTGTCGGTTTTCTGGGTTCGGGACGGGGATAGGGAGGATCGTAGGCCATCCAGGTGCCCACTTCCAACAACCCATCCAGGCCGGCCTTGGGGGCATAACCCATGCGCCCGGTTTCCGGTATGCCATTGAAAGAAGGATTGAATCCCAGGCACGAGCCGACCACATCGGCGGCCCCCACCAACTGGTTTAAAAGATCGACGGCCAAGAAATTGAAAGTTGAATTTCTGTGGCCTTGCACCCCCCTGAAGGCGATTGCGGCAGCCGGCCGATAGGGCAGGGTCACCCCTTCGATGACGATGGTCGAGCCGATGCGGGCTTCTTCGGCAAAGGTCGTGGCCAGACGGCGGATATTTTCCGCCGGCACCGTCGATATTTCCTCACCTACTTCCGGCGAGAACTTCTTCAAATGCTCCTTGAGCAAGGCAAATCCCGGCTGGCAGGTCATGCCCGCCACCTCGTAGCTACCTTCCAAGGCCATATCCTCGGAATCCGCCACATTGTAGGGCTTGGCCGCGCCCGCCTTCAAATCCCAAACCAATGGCTCGCCCGTTTCCGGGTCCCGGACATAGGCGCCGTCGGAACCGATGAGATAGGAGGCGTTGGTTTTGGCCTTGAGATAAGGCGCATCGATGGCGCCCAGCTCGTTGACCAGAACGTTACACATGGAAAGCGCCAGCGCGGCGTCGGTGCCAACCCGGATCGGCACCCATTCGTTGGACTTTGAGGCGGCAAAGTTGCACATGGGATCGACGACGACAAGCTTCATGCCGCGTACCCTGGCGTCCGCCGCCATCGCCATGTTTGAGTTGGCTGCGTGGCCGGCGGAATGACCTTTGGAAGCGCCGAAATACATGGCGAAGTTACAGTGCTGAAAATCGGGAACAATGCCCCAGGATGAGTGCATCATGCCGGAGACTTGATGGGCGCTGTTGCCGCAATGAAGGCCGCCACCTGCCTCGGCAACGGTCGTCGTACCAAACGCCGGCGCAAATGCGGACCAAGGCAAGCCCATCGTGTATACGGTGGTCGTTCTATAAATGATCAGCTTTCGGGGGTCGTCTTGACGTATACGCCGCAATCTTGCGGCGATCTCGTCGAGAGCGTCATCCCAGGATATTTCCTCCCACTCAGGGTCCACATTGATGCCCTTTTCGGGATTGGTGCGGCGCAGCGGCGTGCGAACGCGGTTGGGATCATAATGGGTCATGATGCCGCTGACGCCTTTGCCGCAAAGGCGGCCCTTGCCGACCGTACTTTCCGGGTTGCCTTCGATTTTCACGACCACACCGTCGACCCGATGCGCCAGCATCGAACACGTTGCGTAACAGAGGTTGCAGGTGGAAGGGATCCAGACGTCGTCTTTTCCGGAGGTGGCTTTGGCATCCGGTTTCATTTCGTTCATGGCCTCATCCCTTTCATCGCAAAATCCTGATTGCTATGTCTTTCAACACTTCCCCACGCAGCGAGCACCAGCCCATCCTTCAACCGCCTTCGAAGCCCTTCACCAGAATCATTTCGACCATGGCCGAACCGCCCGCGATGGCGATCGGTGCGGTATGATCCTCAAGCGGCTCGCCGTCGACGAAGACCCGGCAGCAGGGCAGCATGCCGAGTTCGGCATCCCTAACCCGCATCAAGAGGTCGGTGCCGTAGCGTTCCTCCAAGACGGATATTACATCCAAGGTGGTGGCGGTCACTGGCAGGGAGAGCTTTATCGGACGTTCGGTAGTCACGGCCGACAGAAGCCCAAATAACCATACCTCGATGGTCAATTCCTGTTCTGCGACGGCAGCGACGGCGGGGCGGGTTTGGGTGTTTGTGGTGGTCTCGCCGGGTTTGGCAGAGTGGCGTTTGGTGCCGTACCAAAGGACCGCCGAACGGTCGGGACCGAGCAAGTTGCTCATCGCGAACCAAGCCCGCGAGAGAAACAATCAAAACTGCTGAAACCGCGTATCACCTCATAACCCCTCGCGAAGTTCAGGAGCAAGTACAATGGTCCCGCAGGAACAAGTCCAATGGTCCCGGAGGGATCCGGATATTCCTATCTCTTGGTGTCAAAATTAACGATCCGTGTCTTTGATATTTATCAAATGCATAAACACCAAATTTGTAATGGGATTATTTTTTGGCATGACAATTCGCCGCCGCGAGGGTTGCTCCTTCAGATCACCGTTAAAAGGGAGAAGGAGCATGAGGCCGCATCCTCCTGCCTGATGGCATCTTTGGGCAAAACAGACATTGGTCTTGCCGGGGATTAGGGAATACGAATTTGATGATTGAGCATCCTAGGAACTCAATTTGACAAAAGACCAAGAGCCTCTGCCGTCATACGATCTCAGCAACTTGGTTATTCTCATTGCCGAGAAACATGCAACTATGAGGACAATCATTAGGGAGGTTCTTCATAAATTCGGCGTGCGGAAACTATATGAGGAATCTACCCCTGAGGCCGCGTTTGAGACGTTTTGCGGCGTAAATCCCGATATTGTTACCATCGATTGGGGCCCTGATTTCGATGGTGTTAGCCTTCTCAACAAGATTCGCCAAGATCAAACAAGTCCAAATCAAGTCGTTCCCGTCATCATGGTCACGCCATATACCGAGAAGTCTCGGATCTACGCAGCCCGGGACGCGGGCATGACCGAATTTTTGGCTCAGCCAGTTTCTGCAAAAACAATCTACGAGCACATTTGCAAAATTATCGAGAACCCTCGGGAGTTTTTTAAAACAAAGGCCTATACGGGGCCGGATCGCCGGCGTCATAAGGGGAAATACGAAGGAGAAGAACGGCGTAAAGAGGCACCGACATCATACGAGGTACCTGACGACAAGAAATCGGAGCAAGACGGCGAGACCGACAAACCATCCACCTAGATGGTTAAGGGACCTACCGGCACGGTGAGGTTACAAAATGCTGCGAGATTTAACGCCTGTGTTGCATCGACCGCTTGAGATGGCAGTTCAAAAGCGGTTGTCCAGCGCATCTGCCGGGAACGTCCGCTTTTGGCTGAGGCTGGCAGCTGACATGTGGAGACGTAGCCCTGTCATCTATCAATTTTTTTCTACATATGGGGATTGTAAATTGACTCGAGTTAATGCAAGTCCGGGTAATATCCGGATACTTTATCTAAAGCACGGCATTGGCCCCGGTGGGGCCCAGGCCAAGCGCCCACAGGCCGGCTTGAACGCCGGTTCGACCGTTGCACATCAAGGCCACGGCACGCGTGCCGATCAAACAGGCCCGATA
>JABMOP010000530.1 GCA_013204125.1 Rhodospirillales bacterium
GTCAAAGCCTGCCGCGATGCCATTGCCCGCATGTGCGAAGTCGCCGCCCGCATTTGGGAAGTGGAACCCGATGAAGTTGTCTGGGAAGACGGGCATGCCCGTCCGGCCAGTACCAATGTCGGTGATTTTGAAGCGTTGTCGATCGCCGAAATTGCCGCCAAGGCGGGTTTTTTGGGCGGCACCATTGCCGGCCACGCCGAAATCAATGTCACCGGCGGCGGCCCTGGCTTCTCCACCCATCTTGTCGATGTTGACGTCGACCGGGAAACCGGCCTGGTAAAAGTTCTGCGCTATACAATTATTCAGGACGCCGGTAAGGCGATCTTCCCCGATTATGTCAAAGCCCAGTTCCACGGCGCCGCTGTGCAGGGCATCGGCATGGCCTTGAACGAGGAATATATCTACAACGACAAGGGCGTGATGGAAAATCCGGGCTTCTTGGATTACCGCTGTCCGGTGGCGTCCGACGTGCCGCATATCGACACCGAAATCGTCGAAGTGCCGAACCCGTTGCACCCCTACGGCGTTCGCGGTGTCGGCGAGGTATCGATCATCCCGCCGTTGGCGGCGATTTCCAACGCCATCTATGACGCGGTTGGGGTGCGCATGCGCGATCACCCGATGTCGCCGCCGAAAGTCTTAAAAGCAATGGACGACGCGGCGCCGAAACTGGCCGCGGAGTAGAAACTACTCCGCCGCTTTTGCTTCTTTGGAATAGCGGCTGGCTGGGCGCGGCAGGCCTAGATTTTCGCGCAAAGTGCTGCCTTCATACGCGGTGCGAAACAGGCCGCGGTCTTTCAATATGGGCATCACCAATTCGCAAAAATCATCAAGCGCGCCCGGGATATAGGGCGGCATGATCGTAAAGCCGTCGCAGGCATTGCCTTCGAACCATTCTTCCATGTAATCGGCGACCTGTTCGGGCGCGCCGACGAAAACATTTTTGCCGCGTGCGCCGGCGGCATGGGCACCAAGCTGGCGGATTGTCAGGTTTTCTTTGCGCCCCAATTCAGTAAGGCTGTCGTAATGGCCGCGGCTGCCGCCGACATGTTCGGGCAAGGGGTCGGGCAGGGGCTTATCCAGATCGAAACCCGATAAATCGACACCCAACATCGACGCCAAAATTTCGCGCCCAACCATCGGATGGATCAGCGATTGGATATATTCAAAATCTTCCTTGGCCTCTTTTTCAGTCGGGCGAACATGGATCGAAAGCCCCGGCAGAATTTTGCAATGGGAGGGATCGCGGCCGTGTTTGACCATCCGTCCCTTGACGTCGTCGTAATACTCCCTGGCCGCATCGATATTCAAATGCGGGCTGAAAATGGCTTCGGCTGTCGCCCCGGCCAACTCCTTGCCGGCGTCCGACGCGCCGGCTTGAATAATCACCGGATAGCCTTGCGGTGGGCGCGGCACATTAAGCGGGCCTCTGACGTTATATCTTTCACTATGATGGTCGAGCACGTGCAATTTTTCCGGATCGAAAAATAATCCGCTTTCCCGGTCCCGG
The DNA here is from genome assembly GCA_013204125.1 of Rhodospirillales bacterium. Lineage (GTDB taxonomy): Bacteria > Pseudomonadota > Alphaproteobacteria > Rhodospirillales > UBA2165 > JABMOP01. The sequence continues at coordinate 1,511 of JABMOP010000530.1, forward strand.
ACAAATGCGTCGTCGTCCCAGCTATCCCAGAGGCCTTTGACGATCTCGACCACTTCGTGGGCGCGGTCGTAGCGATCTGCATGGGCGTAGGCGTGTTCGACGCCAAAGTTTTGCGACTCGGCATCGTTGCCCGACGTCACCACGTTCCAAGCAGCCCGCCCGCCCGAGATATGATCGAGCGACGCAAATTTGCGAGCGATGTGATAGGGCGCGTTCCAACTGGAAGAGGCGGTGCCGACAAGGCCGATATTCTTGGTTACCATCGCCAAGGCCGACAATAGGGTCAGCGGCTCGAAATGGGCGACGAATTGGGTCGAGCGGGAAAGCGCATCCATATGCGCCGAGCGCACGGCGTTGCCGTCGGCCAGAAACAACAGATCAAATTTCGCCTTTTCGGCGGTCTGAGCAATTTCGACATAATGCTGAATATTGATATGGGCGTCGGCCTGGGCGCGCGGGTGCTGCCACGACGCCACATGGTGTCCGGTCGGATTAAAATAGGCCGCGAGGGCCATCTTGCCGCGTTTGCTTGCCATGTCTATTTCCTCACTTCGATATCGGTTAGGTAATTTGGTGCTCAGCATATCCGTAGGGCTGCCCGGACGCCAGCGAAAGCTACTCCAACTGAGTTAATCACCAAAACCCGGAGTCTGGATTTTATTCGAAATTAATAATTATTATCAATGAGTTATGGTAGCCTCGGCCATCGAAAGGCTGAGGATGGGGTGATTAATATCATTTGGTTTGAACGGCATCTATGTTCTAGTTTCCCGATTGAAGTTGGAGATTTTTATGCGAAAAATATTGGTCACCGGCGCGCTCGGCCAAATCGGCTCTGAACTGGTGCCGGCACTGCGTGCGCGCTATGGTCATGATAACGTCGTGGCCTCCGATGTGCGTATGAGCCGGCCCCAGCGGGGGCGGGAGGAGGGCCGGTTTGAGCTTTTGGATTGCACCAATTCCAGTGACATTTTGGATTTGGTGCAGCGCCTGGATATCGGCACAATTTATCATATGGCGGCGCTGTTGTCGGCGGTTGCCGAAGGCGCACCGCAAGCCGCCTGGGAACTGAATATGGGTGGGCTCTATGGGATATTGGAAGCGGCAAGGCAACATCGTTGCGCGGTTTTCCTGCCTAGTTCCATCGGTGTCTTTGGCCCGACCACGCCGCCTGAAAACACCCCCCAAGACACGATCCAGCGCCCGACCACCATTTACGGTGTGACCAAAGTGGCGGGCGAGTTACTGTGTGATTA
>JABMOP010000531.1 GCA_013204125.1 Rhodospirillales bacterium
CAGGTAACCGTTGGGTTCCGGCGGAAAGCGGGTGACGATGCCCGCCACCTTACCGGCGGCCAAATCGGCGCGCACGATGTCACGGATAAAATCGCTGGGCTCGGGTGTTGTTTCGATGTCGGTGTCGGCCAAGAAAAATAACTCCAAACTTGAAAGCGTCCGCTACCCCACACATCCAGTGAGGGCGGCGACCGCGAATAGGGCGATGCCGCCGTATATAAAGTATTTAATCAGCCGGAACATGTCCTAATTCAAGGCACTTTAAGCGCGGCTCTTAAACGGTCCGCGCCTTGGTTGCGGTGGGCGTGGTCGATCAGGATGGATTGGGGCGTCGCGCCTTTGCCGTAATAGGCGGCGTTATAATCATTGCGCCGAACCACGGCCGCGCCTTCCAAAGACGCACCGCCGAACAGGCCGCGCACATCTGAGAAGGCAACTACATCAAGGGAAAGATTGGTGGTCACGGAGCCTTCCAAACCGCTGCCGTAGGGCCCGATGCTGACGCCCGCGTCGGCGCCGAATTTCCCCTGATGATCGATAATGGCTTTAACCGCACCTTCCGAGCGGATGATGAACGCGGCGTGCGCCATTTGCCCGCCCGCTTGTAGGCCGACGCTGCCCGCCGCGATTGCGTAAAAGGCCGGGTATCCCCATTTGCCCGACGCATCTCTGGAGAGAACAACCCCGTTGCCGCCTTCTGCGCCGATGATGAAGCCGATCTTATAGAGCGCCGGAAATATCATGACGCCGTGGGCTCGCTTCAACATCGCCCTGAATTCAGGAAGGTCTTCGCGCGCTTTCAATATTTCAATTGTCTTTAAGGCGTCGCCCACCAAGGCCTGGGGTTCGGGAACGCTGGGTCCGCTGGCGCAGGCGCTTAGAGTCAATGCCACCGCGATAGAGGCCCCAATTGCTCGTAAGGATTTCATTACGCTACTCCCAATTTCCGCTTTGGCTATTCGGTGAGGTCAAAATTTTGCGTCCGCCTTCGTGCCATTTCTATATCGCGTCGCCGGGTTTCATCGGCCAGCAAACTTTCGATATGGCGGCCCTGAAACATATTGATGCCGATGATATGTCCAAACTCGACAGCTCGTTCATCGTCGCAGCGGCTCAAAATAATTTTTGATGCACCTGTTCTTTTTACCAGGCGGACAATTTTTTTCTCGCCCGCCTTTTCTTCAAGATCGTCTTGCCAGACAAGCTTAATAAGATCCGCGCCCAGTCTTTTACGATTTACGAACGGCAGGGTCTCGAGGGTCAGCCCATCAATGCAAATACGGTATCCCCGTTCCTTGGCAAAATCGCGGGCGAAAAGGAAGGCGTTTAAATCATTGAAAATATCTACCTTTTGCAATTCGATGACGATGGAACCCCGCATGGAGGCGATGACGCTGTCGTCGAATTTCATAAATTCCGGCGACAACAGCGTCGATATGTTGAGGTTCACGCTAAGCTCGCCGGTGATCGTATTGTCGTTGGATTTGGAAAGCATGGAGAGGACGCGAAGATCGAGCGTTTCGGTCAAATGCTGAAACAGCCATTTATTGGCAAATATATTCACACCCGGCATCAGCGTTTCGCGAAGATCGGCGATGGAAATATAAAGTTCCGAGAACAAGGCTTGCGGCGCGGCTTCGCCGATAATCGCGCAGACGAATTGCCGGCGCACCATGTTGGAAAGATCCGCCCGCTTCAAGTTGGCTTCAACCTGGCCGAGCGCCTTCGGCGTCAACGGCGTGCCGTGATCTTGTTTGACGGTAAATACACTCGTCATCGCGGCGCCGGGGAGTGTGGCGGCGGCCTTGCCGCTTTCCTCGGCATGCACCATCGAGCGGACCAAATCGAGAATTTCGCCGTAATCGCGCTCTACATCGTAGTAGCTACGAAAGGCGTTGGTTTCGTGGTCGTCGTTTTCCGCCTCGCTTTCCAACAATGGATCATCGCTGAATAAAAACCGGAGTTTGAGGATGGAGGTTTCGACGTCGTTCTGAGAATCGCCCCGATAAATGAAAAACAGATCGGAATTTTTTAGAATGAAAAGTTGCCCTTCGAGCAAGTTAATTAAAGGCTCGAACGTGTTGGCGGCGATGCGTATGTGATGGTCACGGCGGTTGTGCGCATCCAGCGCCGATAGATGTACATGCACCGCCCGGCGCCCTTCCATATGGCTTTCAAGCTGATGGACGTAATCAAGCAATAGGTTTTCCTGGCTGGCAAGCCGGCTATTGCCGTCGTTGGGTTCCATCGCCATTAACCAGCGCCCCCGATGTTCGGCCCAATCCCGGTCATGTTTTTGCCCTCCGGGCGCGCGCCGATTTTTCCGCCTGCTTCTTTACCAAACGGTCGACGAAATAGCCCTGGAATTTCTGAATACCAAGGCCCAGCGCCCAGCGTACCGCTTGCTCCGTATCAGTGCGCGCCAGAATGAAACGATCCTTGCCGACCTTGTCCACCAAATCACCGATTTGATCTCGTGTCCGATCGGTCTGGGCTTCGATGAATTCCGTCCCCCAGGCCACTTTATAATAATTCACGGGTAACAGGCCGGGGTTAAAATACTGCAATGATATCGGGTTGAGCCCGTCCAGCAGAACGAGGTAGCCCCGATCACGTAGCCAATTTTGCGCGCGTGTAAAATTTTCGATGTCCGAGAACACGTCGATTTGCTGCAGTTCAATAACGACTTTTTCGGTATGAACGCCGACCGCTTCGTCGAATTTTTGGAAATCCGTCGAAAGCACGGATTTCACATTCATATTAATGCTTAAGGCGTCTTTGCGGTCTGCGAAGTTTTCGCGGACAAGCATTCCGAGAACGCGCTTGTCGATGGTTTCCGTCAGATGCAGGAACAGCCATGGATTGGAGAAAAGGTCATACCCCGGCGCAGCTTTCATTTGCAGCTCAGACATAGATACGAATTTTTCGCGGAACAAAATTCGCTCCAACCCAGCGGCCCCGATGACGACAGCGGGCTGTTCTTTCATAACTTGCGCGATCGGCGCCTTGGAAACGGCTTCGTCGATCTTGGCGAGGCTATTGGGGTCAAGCGCTCGTCCTAAAAATCCGGCGCCGCCGGAGGGATTTCTTTTCGCCACCGCCGCCCAATCGCGCGCCAGGTCCAAAAATTTTTCGTAAGAATTATCGAAGCCGTAAACACTGACGAAGCGTTTGCCGCCATCATCGTCATCGCCGGCGGCGACAGGATCGCTGCGAAACAATATGCGGAGGCGGCCAACGGCTTCATCCACCTGGGCCCGGTCTACCTCATTGCACATAAGCACAAGATCATTATTGCTCATGGTGTAGAGCTGCACATCCTGGCCGTTGGTGATCGTATCGAACGACCGGGCCGCGATGCGAATATGGTAGGGCTGCCGGTTATGTTGGCTGAGAGACGAGAGATGGATGATAACCGCGAAGCGTTCCACCCTGCTGTGCATGACCCGTTCAACATGATCGAGCAGCGAACTTTCCGGTGTTCGCGCATCGGATACTGCGGTGACTACGGATGCGGTGTTTTTTGCCATGTTGTGAGTTATTTAGTCTGCTGTGCCTGCAAGCAATTAATAAAGGGAAATACATTAAACAAACATAAATCAAGATGGTCCTAAGTGATGAATTGGAGTGTACACCGGTGCCGGCAAATCGGCGAATAAAACCGGCTCGGTCTTCAAGGCCGCGCCCTGGACTTGAATAGGCCAATCGGAGCGTTTATCAAGACTTAAGATAAATTATCCCGCCGACCAGTGCGGTTAAATATCACCCGGACGCTTGGTCCGGCAAATTTTAGAAGGGATTAGATGCGTGGCCAGGAAACGCGTGTTGGTGACCGGCGGGGCGGGGTTTATCGGATCGCACCTCTGCGAGCGTTTAGCCAATGTCGGCGACGAAGTTGTCTGCCTGGATAATTATTTTACCGGAGCCAAAGAAAATGTGGCGCCGCTTTTGTCCAAAAGCAATTTCGAACTTATGCGCCACGATGTCACTTTCCCGCTTTATGTGGAAGTCGATGAAATTTATAATCTGGCGTGTCCTGCATCACCGATCCATTATCAATTTGATCCGGTTCAAACCACCAAAACCAGCGTTCACGGCGCCATCAATATGCTTGGGCTTGCCAAGCGGACGGGCGCTAAAATATTGCAGGCATCGACCAGCGAAGTGTACGGCGATCCCAATATTCACCCGCAGCCTGAGGATTATCACGGAAACGTAAACCCGATTGGGCCGCGCGCCTGTTACGACGAAGGCAAGCGCTGCGCAGAGACCTTGTTTTTCGACTATTACCGGCAGCATAAAACCAATATCCGTGTGGCCCGCATATTCAACACCTATGGCCCTCGCATGCGGCCCGATGATGGACGCGTGGTGTCCAATTTCATTGTTCAGGCGCTTCGCGGTGAAACACTTACCGTTAATGGCGATGGCGGTCAGACCCGGTCGTTTTGTTATGTGGATGATCTGGTCGACGGGCTGATTAAACTGATGGCGGCGCCCGATGATGTAACCGGGCCTATCAATATCGGTAATCCGGTTGAGTTTACCATTCGCCGGCTGGCGGAATTGGTGATCGAATTGGTCGGCACCGATGTGAACGTGGAAACCCATCCGCTGCCGCAGGACGATCCGATGCAACGCTGCCCCGATATCACCCGCGCCCGCGAACATCTGCAATGGGAGCCAAGTGTGGATTTGCGCGACGGCTTGGCCCGGACCATTGCTTATTTCAAAAGCGTAATTTAAGCCCGCCTTAGCGCCGAATTTTCAAAAACACTTAATGGCGGAGCGTCTTGCCCGCCGTGCTTTTGTGCGCGTCATTTAAAGAACGTTAATAGAACAAATATATGCCATATTTGACTTGTTATGTGTCGCTGGGGGGTTTCCGGCGGCTTTGGTTCGGTGAATTTTGATTTTCGAAACATTTTGTTAACCCAATACACTCCATTGTCACCCATTGACGCCCATTAAAACCCATGATATCCCAAATTAATCCACATTCTCGGACTGTGGGTTTTGGGTGTATTTGCACATCCCCGGCGGGGCCTTTGCACGTTGCCGCCGGTGGTTGCGCTTGGTCGTAAAATTGAGGCGGAAATGGCTGCGTTATTCGGCAGACATATCAACAAGATCGATAAGAAGGGCCGCGTGTCGGTACCCAAGCCGTTTCGTGACGCCATGTCTGAGCAAAATTTCACCGGCGTACATATTTTTCCATCCTTCAAATACCCAGCCCTCGAAGCTCTGAGCGAGCAATTTTTCAATCGCGTCATTGGGTCCCTGGAAAACTTGGATATGTTCTCGGACGAGCAAGATGATCTGGCGACCATTGTCGAAAATACTCACGCGCTGCCCTACGATCCGGAAGGGCGGGTCATCCTTCCAAAATCCCTGATGAGCCACGCGAATTTGTCCGGCGAGGCGGCATTTGTCGGGCGCGGCGGACGCTTCTTGATTTGGGAGCCGGACGCGTATGAACGCCATAGCGAACGCGCGTTTGAACGCGCTAAAAATCGCGGCGCGACGCTTCCTCTGGCCGCCACGCCAACCACGCGGGAGAACCAATGAACGCGCATACGCCGATCATGGTCAGTGAAGTCTTGGCTGTCTTGAAACCGAAAGACGGCGGTATTTATGTGGATGGAACATTTGGCCGCGGCGGCCACGCCCAAGCCATTTTGGAGGCTGCGGCGACGACGGTGTTCGGCATTGATCGTGATCCGGCGGCGATCACGATCGGCGCGGAGCTTGGCCGGCGTTCGGGTGGAAAAATGCATATTCTTGAAGGCCATTTTGGTGACATGCGCGCCCTTTTGAAAAGCGCCGGTGTCGCCCAAGTGGACGGCGTGCTTCTTGATCTTGGCGTCTCGTCGCCGCAATTAGACGATGCGGCGCGCGGCTTTTCATTTCGCGCCGATGGCCCCTTGGATATGCGTATGAGCGGCGACGGTCCGACCGCCGCCGATTATATCAACCAAGCCGGCGAAGAAGAGCTAGCCGATACCATCCATGACCTGGGCGAAGAACGCCACGCCAGGCGCATAGCCCGCGCCATTATTGAAGCGCGCGCCGAAAAGCCGGTTATGCGGACCGGCGAGCTTGCCAATATTATCCGCCGTAAGGTTCGCAAATCAAAGGACGGCATCGATCCGGCGACGCGCACCTTCATGGCTATTCGAATTCACATAAATGACGAGCTTGGCGAATTAGAGAAAGGTTTATCCGCCGCCGAGCATCTGCTGGCGCCGGGCGGTAAGCTGGCGGTTATTTCCTTTCATTCTCTGGAAGATCGAATTGTCAAAAATTTTCTGCGCGACCGCGCCCAAGGGGGCGCCGGGGTATCGCGCCACATGCCAATCGCCACTGAGGAAAAGATGCCAAGCTTCAAGCTAATCAAGCGCGGTGTCATCAAGCCGAATGCAGCGGAGATATCTGTAAATCCAAGAGCCCGCTCGGCGCGATTGCGCGCTGCGGAACGAACGGACGCGCCGGTGGCGCATTAGATCGGAGCTCCATATGCGGCAAACAACGGTACTCATACTATTCATGGCGGCGGTCATGAGTGTTGCGCTTTTTTTCCTTAAAAACGAAGTCACTAATTTGGAAATGGAACTCGACAATACCAACCGCACGATTGTCAGCGACCGCGAAGCTATTCATGTTTTAAAGGCCGAATGGAGCCATCTGAACGATATCGAGCGTCTCCAAGCGTTATCGGGACGCTACCTGAAATTGGAGCCGACCGATCCTGGTCGTTTGCAGTCGATGGATGAATTTATGCCCAGAGAAGGCGTTTCCTACACGCCCTCTAATAACGAAATTACAAAAGGCGCCGGACCCCGAAAATGAAAGCCGAGTACTTCGAACATCCAAATAGGCCGGTGGCTTCCGCTCCCGCCGCTGTGGATGCGTCGCGGAATATACCGAATACGGTGATGCTGGAAGGGGTTCGCTCCCAAGCGATCAATACCAGCCGTAATCGCCTGACCGTCGCCGGCGCTCTGTTTGCTTTGGCGTTTGCCGTCATTGCGGCCCGTCTGGTCGAGCTGGCGGTGATCGAAGATCCAAAAGGTGTCGGCAACTTACATATTGCCCAGCGCGGCGAGCCGGCAAAAGTACGGGCAACGATTGCCGACCGAAATGGCGAGCTTTTAGCAACCTCCCTTCCCGCCGCCGCGCTCTATGCAAATCCGAATCACATCCTTGATCCGGTCACCGCCGCAAAAGAATTGGTGAAAATTCTGCCTGCTCTCAATGAGAACAGCGTTCGGAAAAAGCTATTGTCGAAAAATACTTTCGTTTGGTTGCACCGAAACCTGACGCCTGAATTACAGTTCAAGGTGAATGCGTTGGGCGTGCCCGGTTTCTATTTCCAAAAGATGGAGAGGAGGGTCTATCCCCATGGCAAGCTCGCGGCGCATGTGCTTGGCCTTACTGATATCGACGGCAATGGATTATCCGGCGTAGAGAAGGAATTTGATCAGCGCCTGACTGGCGGCGGGGAGGCACTTCGCTTGTCCATCGATATGCGCGTTCAGGCCGCTTTCCGCGAAGAATTATCGGGCGCCATGAAAAATTTCTCCGCCATGGGCGCGGCGGGGGTTCTTATGGACGTGCAGACGGGCGAAGTGATTTCAATGGTATCGCTTCCCGATTTTGATCCTAACCGGCCGATATCGGCCGCCGGTGAGGCCGGTTTCAACCGGGTCACCAAAGGTGTCTACGAAATGGGATCGACGTTTAAATTGTTCACCGCTGCGATGGCGTTGGACAGCGGCGTGGCTAATTTGGAAAACCGCTACGACGCCACCAAGCCGATCCAGATAAGTGGATTTACAATCTCCGATTATCACGGCAAGAACCGCTGGCTGACGGTTTCCGAAATTGTCATCTATTCATCCAATATCGGAGCCGCCAAAATGGCCTTGGAAGTGGGCACCCTGCGCCAGAAAAAATATCTGCGCGCCTTGGGCTTGATCCAACCGGCCAAGATCGAGTTGCCCGAAGTCGGAACGCCGTTAACGCCCGAGCGCTGGCGCGATATTAACACGATGACGATTTCCTACGGCCACGGCATCGCCGTGTCGCCGCTTCAACTCACCGCCGGGGTGGCGGCGTTGGTCAATGGCGGATATCGGGTGCGCCCGACAATTCTCAAACGGCCCGCTTCGGCCGTCGGCGGCGAGGGTCGCACCCGGATCTTAAGCGCCCAAACGTCCAAGCGGATGCGCGGCTTGATGCGCCAGGTTGTTGTCCAAGGAACCGGGAAAAAGGCCGAACTGGATGGGTTTCGGCTCGGCGGCAAGACGGGTACGGCCGACAAACCGAACGGCCGGGGGTATAGCGGGCGCAAAGTGATCGCCTCTTTCGTCGGTGTCTTCCCATCCGAAAACCCGCGGTTTGTAATTTTGGTATTGATTGATGAACCCAAAGGGACCGACGAGACGCATGGCTACGTCACCGGCGGTTGGGTTGCGGCGCCCGTCGTCCAACGTGTCGTCCGCCGCTTGTCACCGATATTGGGTTTCCGGCCGGCCACCCTTGAAACCTCGCACAAAAAGACGGCAAAACGAAAAGTGTCTCTCGCCAAAGTTCAACCTCAAAGAACGCGGGCAACGAACCTTGCGGCTCATTGACCTCATGGCAAATTTGGAATGGAAGAGTATGACCGACGGGCAGATCATTGACGCCGAAATAAATGGCCTCACTGCCGATTCCCGATCGGTGGAAGCGGGCTTCTTGTTCGCCGCATTGGAAGGCGCCGAAGCCGACGGGCGTTCTTTTATTCCGGACGCCATTGCCCGCGGCGCCGCCGCCGTGCTATCCCGCCCGGATACAGATTTGGGGCCTGTTGCCGGCCAAGTTCCTTTGTTGTCACATGAAAACCCGCGCCAAAGATATGCCGAACTTGCGGCCCGTTTTAATGGCCCTCAACCGGGCGAAATTGCGGCGATCACCGGCACGAATGGCAAAACTTCGGTTGCCGAATTTACGCGCCAGATTTGGCAAGGGCTGGGTTTGCCGGCGGCCAGCCTCGGCACCCTCGGTCTGACCTCGCCGACCCTGCAGCGGGAGGGCGGGTTAACCACGCCCGACCCGTTCGAACTTCATCAAACGCTTAGCGCGTTAAAAAGAGACGGAACCGATCATGTGGCGCTCGAAGCATCGAGCCACGGCCTCGATCAATACCGCCTGGACGGCGCTCAGATTTCTATCGCCGCGTTCACCAATCTCAGCCGCGATCATCTCGATTATCACGGCTCGATGGAGCAATATTTAGCCTCGAAGGCGCGCCTGTTTTCAGATCTGCTGCGCGCCGAAGGAACCGCCATTCTCAACGGCGACGCAGAATGTTATGCCCAATTGACCCGCGCGGTCCGTCCTGGGGCACGCGTCATCACCTATGGACGCAGCGGCGGCGACTTGGTTTTGACAAGCGCGGCGCCGGCCGGTCTCGGTCAGGAATTGCGCCTTCAAATCTTCGGCGCCGAGGTCAAGACAACGCTTCCCCTGATCGGCGAGTTCCAAGCCATGAACGCCTTGTGCGCTCTTGCCATTGTGTTGGCCGGCGGCGCCGGTATTGATCAAGCCGTCTCTTGTCTCTCCGATCTGAAACCGGTGCCGGGTCGCATGCAGCTTGTGGCAGAGCGCGCCAACAGCGCCGCCATATATGTGGATTATGCGCACACACCGGATGCGCTGGAACGGGTGCTTGATGTCTTGAAGCCGCTTGCCAAGGGAAAGCTTATCGTTGTCTTCGGCTGCGGCGGCGATCGCGATACCGGCAAGCGCGCCGAAATGGGACGCATCGCTAACCACGGCGCCGATATTGTCATCGTCACCGATGACAATCCGCGCAGCGAAGATGCGGCAATGATACGCGCCGAAATATTGGCGGCGGCGCCGGGGGCGATTGAAATCGGCGATCGGCGGCAAGCAATTTTCGAAGCGGTCTCGGGGCTATCGGGCGGCGATATTTTGGTTATTGCCGGAAAAGGACACGAAACGGGCCAGATTGTCGGCACCGAAACGCTGCCTTTCGATGATGCCGAAATGGTGCAAAGCGCAATGGAGGATTTGGGCCGGTGATTGCCAATTCAGATCAAGCGCTCTGGACGTCTCGGGACGCAGCCGCCGCCACCGGCGGAAAATCCAATGGTGATTGGGCCGCATCCGGTGTGTCCATCGACAGCCGCACGACGTCGCCGGGTGATTTATTCGTCGCCTTGAAGGGCCCCAATTTTGACGGCCATGAATATATCGGCGCCGCATTCAAAGCCGGCGCCGCGGCTGCGATGGCCCAAACCGATGCCCAATTAGAAAACGGCGAAGCGATATTAACGGTTGCCGATAGCCTTGCCGGGCTGGCGGCTCTGGGGATCGCCGGGCGCGGTCGAGCGGTGGCCAAAGTGGTCGCGGTCACCGGAAGCGTCGGCAAAACCGGCGTCAAGGAAGCCTTGGCTCAATTGCTTGGGCGTCAGGGCGAAACCAGCTACAGCCCCGGAAGTTTTAATAATCATGTTGGTGTGCCGCTCAGCCTTGCGCGCCTCATCCCAGGCGCCAGCTATGCGGTGTTCGAACTTGGTATGAACCACGCCGGCGAGCTAACGCCGCTTTCGAATATGGTACGCCCGCATGTGGTCATCATCACCAATGTGGAACCGGCTCATCTGGAATTCTTTGCATCGCTGGACGATATTGCCGAAGCCAAGGCCGAAGTGTTTTCCGGGTTGGTCGAGGGCGGCACTGCAATCTTAAATCGCGACAATCCATATTTCGATTTATTGGCGACGCGGGCCAAGGATGCCGGCGCCGGCAGGGTGGTTGGATTTGGCGCCCATGACGACGCCGAATTCCGCCTGACCGGGTGTGAGCTATCCGCCGACGGCGCTTTCGTTGCCGCAGATTTTGATGGCCACAGCCTTGAATACCGAATTGGCCTTGCCGGCCGTCATTGGGTTCAAAATAGTCTGGCTGTTTTGGCCGCCGTTCATGCGGCGGGCGCCGATGTGTTTGAAGCGGCCGGTGCCTTTTCAACGATCACGCCCGGCAAGGGGCGGGGGGCTCGCCACCGGATCGACACCGGGAAAATCGAGTTTCTATTGATCGACGACAGCTATAACGCCAGCCCGGTTTCGGTCAATGCGGCTCTGGCCGCACTTTCCGCGATCGAGATTACGCCAAGCGGGCGGCGCATTGTGGTTCTCGGCGACATGCTGGAGCTCGGCGACGCGTCGGATGAAATGCATTTGAGTCTTGCCGAAATTATCGAGGCCGGCGCCATCGATCTTGTCTTCACCGCCGGTCAGAAAATGGGCCTCTTGTTCAATGCGTTGCCTGCGGCAATTCGGGGCGCTGCCACCGATCATGCAAGCGAATTAAGCGATCCTTTAATCAGTGCCCTCCAAGGGGGTGATGTGGTTTTGGTCAAGGGATCGGCAGGATCAGAAACCGGGGTCATCGTTAATGCGCTGCTTGGGCTGGACCGCGCCGAAGTAAAAGGGAAGGCCAAGGATATTGTTTAATTTTCTTGTAGATTTTTCGGACCAGTTGTCGGCGTTCAATGTCTTCCGCTACATCACGTTTCGGACCGGCGGCGCCATGATTACGGCCCTCGTTATCAGCTTCATCTGCGGGCCGATCATCATCCGCTGGCTGCGCCTTCATCAACAAGGCGGCCAGCCGATCCGCGAAGATGGCCCCGAAAGTCACCTCATCACCAAAGTCGGCACGCCGACCATGGGCGGTTTCATGATCTTAGCGGCGCTCGTTCTCTCGACGCTTCTCTGGGCCGATCTGCGCAATGGTTATATCTGGGCGGCGCTGGGGGTCACGGTCGGATACGGAATGATCGGGTTTATCGATGATTACATTAAGGTGACGCGGCGACATTCAAAAGGACTGCCGGGAAAATTAAAATTTGTGTTGCAGATATTTATTGCAGTCGTCGCCTCTCTTTGGATTGTCTCAATTACGCGCGATCCCTTGTCCACATCGCTGGCTATTCCATTTTTCAAAAATGTGCTGATCGATCTCGGCGGATTCTTGTTTGTCTCCTTCGCCGTGCTGGTCATGGTCGGAACATCCAACGCCGTCAATTTAACGGACGGCCTGGATGGGCTTGCCATCGGCCCGGTGATGATCGCCGCCGGAGTGTTCGCGCTGATCGCCTATATCATCGGCAATTCCGTATTTTCAAATTATCTACAGGTTCACTACGTGCCGGGGGCAGGGGAGCTTTCCATATTCTGCGGCGCGCTGGTTGGCGCCGGGCTTGGATTTCTTTGGTTCAATGCGCCGCCGGCCATGGTTTTTATGGGCGATACAGGTTCGCTTTCGATGGGCGGCGCGCTTGGTGTTGTCAGCGTCATCACCAAGCACGAACTGGTGCTCGCCATCGTCGGCGGCTTATTCGTTTTAGAAACCGTATCGGTCATCGTCCAGGTGGTGTCGTTCAAATTGACCGGACGGCGCGTCTTTCAAATGGCGCCGTTGCACCATCATTTCGAAAAAAAGGGCTGGGCGGAGCCGACTATCGTAATCCGGTTTTGGATCATCGCCATGATCCTCGCGCTTGCCGGGCTGGCAACGTTGAAATTGAGGTAAGCCGAACTTGGTCATTGAAGTAAACAGTTTTTCCGGCGAAACGGTTGCCGTCATGGGTTTGGCGCGGTCCGGCTTGGCCGCGGCGCGCGCCCTTAAGGCCGGCGGCGCGGAGGTTCTGGCCTGGGATGATGCGCCCCAAATGCGAGACGCCGCCCAATTGGAAGGCGCCCAAATTACCGACCTCACCTCGTGTGACTGGCGGGGCATTCGCGCCCTGGTGCTGTCGCCGGGTATTGCTGATCGCTTCCCCGAACCTAACCCGGTGGCGGCCCTGGCGCGCGAACAAGGCTGCGCGATTATTTGTGATGTGGATTTGCTGGCGCAGACGGAAACGGACGCGACTTACATCGGAATAACCGGCACCAACGGCAAATCTACAACGACGGCTTTAATCGGACATATATTGGATAGCGTCGGCATGCCGGCCCAAATTGGCGGCAATCTGGGGGTGCCGGTGTTGGATTTGGAGCCGCTCGGCGCGGGCGGCACTTACGTATTGGAATTGTCGTCCTATCAGTTGGAGCGCACGCCCTCTCTTCGCCTGAACGTTGCCGTATTGTTGAATATTTCGCCCGACCATTTAGACCGGCATGGCGGGCTGCAGGGGTATGTCGCCGCCAAACGCATGATGTTTGATAATCCTGGCGAGGCGGCCCACGCCATCATTGGCATGGAAGACGCCCATTGCCGTGGCATTTGCATGGAGCTCATGGTCGCCGGGGGGTGGAAGATTGTTCCGGTATCGGGCAGCGCCCGCACCGCCGGCGGTGTCTATGTCGTCGGCGGTGTTCTCGTTGATGATCTGGATTACAGCCAGACCGTAATCGGTGATTTGAAATCCATAACCTCGCTTCCCGGTCGCCACAATTGGCAAAATGCCGCCGCCGCCGCTGCGGCTGCGCGCATTGCCGGTGTCCCGGCGGATAAATTGATGGGCGCTATCGAAACCTTTACCGGTCTGCCCCACCGCCAGGAATTGGTGTGCGTCATCGGCGATGTCTATTATATCAATGACAGCAAAGCCACCAATACGGAGGCCACATCTCAGGCGCTGGCCACTTATAATGCAGTTCATTGGATCGCCGGCGGCGAATTCAAGGAAGAAAATTTGGACGCGCTCGCGCCCTATTTGGATCATATAAAGGGCGCCTATTTGATTGGTGCGTCGGCGGCGCGGTTTGAAGCGGAACTTGCCGGCCGCGTTAAATCTTTAAATTGCGGTGATCTGGCGAGCGCCGTTAATGCGGCGCATCAAGCGGCGCAAGCGGCCGGCGCGCCTTCGGCTGTTTTGTTATCACCTGCGGCGGCATCTTTCGATCAGTTTGATAATTTTGAAGCCCGCGGAGATGTCTTTCGCAACCTCGTTCAGGAATTGAAGGAGGCGCAAATATGACCGCGTTCTCCCGCTCAAACCTCAGCATTTTGGGCTCCTGGTGGCTCAGCCTCGATAGATGGACCGTTGCCGCGCTGATTGCGTTGGCCGCCGCCGGGGCCGTTCTCGGCATGGCCGCCAGTCCGCCGGTAGCGGAACATTTAGGGCTTGGAACTTTCTATTTCGCCAAGCGTCATATTTCTTATTTACCGTTTGCGTTCACTATCATGCTTGGTGTCTCGTTGTTGCCGGCCAAGGGCATCAGGTTGTTGGCGCTTGTTACGTTCACGTGCGCAATAATTCTGATGGTTTTCACCTTGACCGATGGCACCGCCATTAAGGGCGCCGTCCGCTGGGTGTCGTTCGCTGGAATTTCATTGCAGCCTTCGGAATTTGTTAAACCGAGCTTCGCCGTTCTGGCCGCGTGGATGTTCACAAATTGGCGGCTCAATGGTGCCGTGTGGGGGTATGGGCTGGCCGTCGGCCTTTATATGGTGGTCGTGGCGCTTCTCTTGGCGCAGCCGGATGTCGGCATGACCATTCTCGTATCGATGATCTGGGGAACGCAATTTTTCCTCGCTGGTCTGCCCATGTTTTTGGTGTTCATCATCGGCGCAATCTTTATCGCCGGCGGCGTCTTTGCCTATTTTCAGTTTCCCCATGTCCAGGCGCGCATTGATCTTTTCCTCGATCCGACCGGGACCGACGCCTATCAGGTCGCCCGTTCGTTGGACGCGTTTCGCGGCGGTGGTGTTTTCGGGGTCGGTCCCGGGGAAGGGCAAGTCAAAGAAGTTCTCCCCGACGCCCATTCTGATTTTGTGTTTGCCGTCGCCGGCGAAGAATTCGGCTTGATTATGACGCTTTTGATCGTTGGGCTGTTCGCCTTTATCGTGCTGCGCGGCTTTATCAGGACGTTCAAGGAATCCGAGTTGTTTCAACAATTGGCGGTCACCGGATTGCTCGTTCAATTTGGCTTGCAGGCGATTATCAATATGGCGTCCACGTTGAACCTGATGCCGACAAAGGGAATGACCTTGCCGTTCATATCTTATGGCGGCTCGTCGATGTTCGCCTTGGCACTTGGAATGGGGATGGTGCTGGCGCTCACGCGCGCGCGCGAATTCCCGGGGGGCGGCAAAATATGATGCCGGCAAATCAGACAATGCCAAATTCGCCTTTGGTTGTATTGGCCGCTGGCGGCACCGGCGGGCACGTGTTTCCGGCCGAGGCTCTTGCCGTCGAACTTGGTTGCCGGGGGTGCCGGATGGCGCTGATAACCGACCGCCGGGGCGGTGCATTCGGGGGCCGCTTGGGCAAGATCGATACCTATCGCGTGCGCGCCGGCGGTATTGCCGGCAAAGGCGCCTGGGACAAAATAAAAAGCGTTATCGAAATTCTGATCGGCACCCTTCAAGCCCACCGTATCTTGAAGCGGCTGAAACCGGATGTGGTTGTCGGGTTCGGCGGCTATGCCTCGGTCCCGCCGATGTTGGCGGCAAACTGGTTGCCGGCCAAAACGGCTCTCCATGAACAAAACGCCGTGCTCGGCCGCGCCAACCGCTTGCTCGCCGGGCGGGCGCAAAAACTTGCCACTTCGTTTGAAGAGGTCGCGGGCGTTCCGGAAAGCGTAGCGGAAGTTGTCCACACCGGCATGCCGGTGCGGACGGCGGTAACGAATTTGCGAAATATCGACTATCCGGTGGCGACCGGCGACGGCGGTCTTACCTTGGTGGTGTTTGGCGGTAGCCAGGGGGCAAGTGTCTTTTCCCGCATCGTTCCAGATGCGTTGTCGCGCCTTGATGAAAATTTGCGCGCCCGGATAAAAGTTGTTCAGCAATGCCGGCCGGACGAACGATCAGCACTGGAAAACACCTATCAGAAAATGAACATGGACGCCGAAGTGGCGGCATTTTTCGATGATATGCCTGCCCGCATTGCCGCCGCCCATTTGGTTATTTGTCGGTCCGGCGCATCGACAATTGCCGAGTTGACGACCATCGGACGGCCATCAATTTTGGTGCCTTATCCATTCTCGGCGGATGACCATCAGACCAATAACGCCCACGCGGTCGATGCGGCAGGTGGCGGCTGGCTGATGCCGGAGACAACGTTCACCGCCCAGGCCTTGGCCGAACGCTTGGGCGCGTTGTTCGGCGCGCCGCGCATACTTGAAAACGCCGCCGCCGCCGCCAAGGTTTTTGGGCGGCCCGACGCAGCCGAACGGCTGGCCGATATGGTGTGCGGTCTGTTGCCGGACGGCGGCGCTAATCTGATCGCCAATCCGGCGATGGAGGTGGCCCAATGAGCACGCTTCCCCTCGATCTTGGGACCATCCATTTCGTCGGTATTGGCGGTATCGGCATGAGCGGTATTGCAGAAATTCTGCACAATCTTGGATATTCGGTGCAAGGCAGCGATGTAGCCGAAGGCGCCAATGTCGTGCGGTTGCGTGATATGGGAATTGAAGTCGCCGTTGGCCACGGGGCGGGCAATCTAGGCGATGCACGCGTCGTCGTTGTGTCTTCCGCCGTCGGGGCGGACAACGCGGAAGTTGTCGCCGCCCGCCAGAAATTCATCCCCGTCGTGCGCCGGGCCGAAATGCTCGGCGAATTGATGCGCCTTAAATGGTCTATCGCCGTCGGCGGCACGCACGGTAAAACAACGACAACATCGCTGGTCGCGGCGTTGCTTGATGCGGCGGACATGGATCCGACCGTCATCAACGGCGGCATCATCAATGCCTAGG
>JABMOP010000532.1 GCA_013204125.1 Rhodospirillales bacterium
ATGCAGGGCGCGTTTTTCTTGCCTTGTTCGAACATGTCGCGGACGCGGCTGGCGCCGACGCCGACGAACATTTCAACGAAGTCGGAACCGGATATGGTGAAGAACGGCACATTCGCTTCGCCGGCGATTGCGCGGGCAAGAAGCGTTTTACCGGTGCCCGGAGGCCCGACCAGCAAACAGCCTTTGGGAAGCTTACCGCCGAGGCGCTGGAATTTCGACGGATCTTTCAGGTATTCAACAATTTCTTCCAATTCCTGCTTGGCTTCGTCAATGCCCGCAACGTCTTCAAATGTGACGCGGCCGGTGTGTTCGGTCAGCATACGCGCGCGCGATTTGCCGAACCCCATCGCCTTGCCGCCGCCAGATTGCATCTGGCGCATGAAAAAGATCCAAATACCAATGAGCAACAGCATCGGGAACCAGGATATGAGAATGCCAAACAGAGATGGCACTTCGTCATCCTTCGGCTGCGCCGTAATATGGACGCCCTTTTTACTCAGATTGGAAATGAGCGACGGATCATCGGGCGAATAAGTGCGAAAAGCGCGGCCATCGTCAAAGTGGCCAGTGATATTCTTGCCTTGAATGAGCACGTTGCGGACAGTGCCGTTATTCACTTCCGCCAGGAAGTCCGAAAATGCGAGCGCCTGATGCGGGCCTTTACTGGTGGTGCCCTGGAATAGATTAAAGAGTGTAAAAACCAGGACCGCGATAATGACCCACACGGCAATATTTTTTCGGAAATTCAATTGAGCACCCTTCCTAACGCCTGCACCTATTTAACAACGGCTTGTCCGCCGGACGATTTACTTATTCGATCGCAGACTTAAAAGATAGTCCGTAACGACCCAGAAACAAGTGACTCCAAGCAATAAGAGCCGCGATCTTCCAACAAAAATTCGATAGTGCCTAAATTTTCGCCAACAGACGCTGCCATTGACCGTAAAAACCCCAAATGGGGCACCGCAATTACTCCGCCCTCATCAAAGAGCGCAGGGGCCGCTAAGCGCGCAGGAAAAGGCATCGCACTGTCTTTAAGCGCAGGCTCCGCCTTGGTGATTTCGGCCCAGCCGGCATCGCCGAGCGCACCCAGAAATAACCCTTGGCCGGCGTCGAATGCGCCGTTGATCGAAATTTCAAACACCCCCCGCCACACCAGCCGCTCGCCGGGGGTAAGGACCAATCTCTGGCTGGGATGTCGTTCCTCACGGCAGACTAAAATTTGGGCGCGCCCGCTCAAATCCGATTGCGGAATGATCCTGCACCCGGCCAGAGTAGCCGGCCGAAACTCCTTAGAGCCCATCAAAGCACGGGCCAAGCGGCTGATTTTATCACTTGCCGGCGCGTAATCGCGCCCGCTAATTGCCATTAAAACAGCGCTAAGCGCGCGGATCACAATGTCAGCCGGTGCGCTGATCAGCTTTGCCGAATTAAAGGCGGCATAGCCGGATGGATCAATTTGGCAGGTCTCGCCCAGCAATCTCAGGGCCTTTTCATCCAAATCCCAACGAAGCGCTCTAAATTGCGCCGTCAGGCCGGCGAGGCGCTCTGCTTCAATACCGGTGCCGGCCAACTGGGTAATCAGCCGGCGCGCATGGGTTCGCTGAAACACCGGATTTTCGTTGGAGGGATCTTCGATCCAATCCTGGCCGCTTTGGCGAAGCGTCGCCCGTAGCCGCGCACGTGGGATACTAAGTAAGGGCCGGCGGATGGATACCCCATCCCGTCGTGCCACCGGCGCCATGGCCGCGAGACCATCGATACCGGCGCCGCGTTCAAGACGCATGAGAAATGTTTCGGCTTGGTCTTCCAAATTATGCGCCACAAGAATATCGGCGATTCCGCGCGCCTTCGCCCATTCCGTCATAAGGCCGTACCGGGCGTCCCGGGCTTTGGCTTGGAGTCCAGTCGCAGGCTTCGGGCCCAGCCAGCGGAGCACATCGTGCGAAATGTTCAAACGGGTTAGCCATGTGCCGACGCCTTCGGCTTCCCCATCCGATCCGGCACGCAATCCGTGATCGACGGTCAGGGCGTGCAATGAACCTCGATGGCGTTCGCACCAGCCGTGCGCCAGCAAACAGAGCGCCATGCTGTCGCCGCCGCCGGATACGGCTACGGCAATTTCGGCGCCCGGCCTCAGCCCCGCTTCCGCCATTAATTTATCGAATTCGAAGCCGCCGAGCGGCACGCCGGCCGATGGGGCGGCTTGATCTTCTTCTTGGGCCAGAGTTCGAGCGCGCGGTTTACCCGCAAACGGCGCGGGCGCGCTCTTTCTCCAACAATATTTTAATTCGGCCCGGGGCATCGGGAAAATCGCTCTCCAGCTTCTGGAACATGGCGCAAGCTTCCTTCTTTTTATCCAGATTGGTCAGCGACATGCCCAGCTTTAATAAAATGTCCGGCGCTTTTGGTCCCTTAGGGTTGGCGCGGAAACCATCGAGAAACGCTTCGGCCGCGGCGCGGTAATCATGGCGCACATAATAGGTTTCGCCAAGCCAGTATCGCGCATTGGCGGCAAGCGGTTCTGTTGAATGAATGGTTATAAACTCGTGAAAAGCTGCAGCTGCCTTTTCGTAATCGGTTTGAGAAACCAGTTTTTGCGCATATTTATATTGCGCCGCGATCGAGCCCTTGGGCAGGACCGATTCTTTTTTCACCGGCTTGGGAGGTGGCGGCGCGGCGGCTTTATCGACCGGCGCAGGCTCGGCCGATGCCCGCTCGGGAGATATTTTGCTATCCGGCGCCGGGCGCTTTCCACTTTCGATCAGTTTGAGATCTTTATCAGATATCGTGCCGAGGCTCTGAACCGGCGTCGCAAAGGACGGCCCACCGGATGCAGGACCTTCTTTTCTGACCGATTGAACATTTGGCACATCGGAAATTTTTGGCGGCGCGGCTCGTCCGGCGGTGGAGGGGCGCAACCTGGATCTGGCGCCCCCTTCCAAATCGGATAATCTTAAATCAACATCCCCCACCAGTTTTTCGATACGGGCGCTTAATTGGTTTAGCGTATGAGTAATGTTTTCAAAATTCCCGGTCATCGTGCGAATTTCGTTTTCCATTTCGCCAATGCGGGTTTCGACGCGAATAATATAAGCGTCGCCGCCGGCCTCCGAATTCGGCGGTGATGATTCCTCAGGCGCAAAAATACCCCTTTTCTTGGGCGCAACAGCACCTTTCGCGCCCGGCAACTCGTCTTTATAGATTTGCCGGTTCAGCGCCTTGATTTCGCGCTCCATGCGGCTGAGCTTGTTCAAAAGCTCATCCAGTTGGCGATCTTGCGCTAAGGCGCCTGGCGCGCCCATAAACGACACGATCACCATCAACCCGGCGGCACGCGCCCAATTACCAACATCGAAGTTTGATTTTTTTTTCATGTGCTTCACCCGGCAACTCTTTTGCCCTGCAAACTTGTCAAAAACAAGGCGCCCGTTTCCAATTCAGGAAACGGGCGCCTTAATTCCGAATAACTTAGCCGCAGTTTAGCTGCCGGCAGGGGAGCCGGTTACGACCGTTACAGCACGACGATTTTGCTTCCACGCAGCTTCGTCATGGCCGAGCGCCACCGGGCGTTCCTTGCCATAAGAGATTGTCTTGAGCCGGTTCGGGCTGACCCCTAGCGCGACCAGGAAATCTTTGGCTGAGTTGGCGCGCCGTTCGCCGAGCGCAAGGTTATATTCGCGCGTCCCGCGTTCGTCGGCGTGACCTTCAAGAGCAACGACCTGTGACGGGTGCATCTTAAGCCAGGCAGCTTGGCGCTGAAGCGCGGCATGCTGGTCTGCACGAATGTTGGATTTATCGAAATCAAAGAACACTCGGTCGCCAACATTGATCACAAAATCCTGCGAAGATCCTGCGACAATCGCCCCGGCGCCGCTGGCGCCGCCGGCGCCGCCGGCGCCGCCGGCGCCACTGGCGGCGCCGGATCCAGATGACTGCCCTTGTCCCGTTGTGGCTTCACAAGCCGCCAAAAAGAAAAGACCCGCAACAACTATAGCTAGCTTCTTTAATAGCATTCTTCTATCCCCTGACCGGAACTGACAATTAACGATGAATTACCCAAGAATAAAGTAAGTAACGAATAATGCAAATAATGCCGAACAAAAAGTTAACGCGCAATCCCGCGTTCACTGAATGTCCGTTCGAATCCACTCCGCGACCGCAATTTGTTAACGCTTTGAAATATATAGGGTGAACTCGTTAAGGAATCAAGGGGGACCAAGCCGGATCTGATGCATCCATAGGTGTTAATATTTCTCTTTCGTTCTGCCCGGTTAGGTCAATTGAGTACAATTTCGCCCGTTTTCCGCCCTTTTTGCCGATTGGCGTTTCCCTATAAAACATCAATACACGGCCATTCGGCGCCCAAGTCGGGGCTTCTACCAGGAAGCCTTCGGTGAGCAAGCGTTCGCCGCTGCCATCGGGTGCCATGACGCCGATATAGAACCGCCCCCCGGATATTTTAGTAAAGGCGATTAAATCGCCGCGCGGCGACCAAACGGGGGTCGCATAACGGCCTTTCCCGAAAGTGATTCGCTTAACGCCCGAACCATCGCTTTTCATTAGATAGAGCTGTTGGGTTCCGCTCCGGTCGGAATTGAACACGATAGTACGTCCATCGGGCGAGATATAGGG
>JABMOP010000533.1 GCA_013204125.1 Rhodospirillales bacterium
GCGGTGGGCGATGCGGAGGCGGCGGGATGAGCGACGAGAATATAATATTGCCGCCAATCGAAGACGGCACCGAGAAATCCGCGCGCAATTTTTTGTATTTAGGCGCGGCGCTGGTCGTCGGTTTTTCTATTTGGGCGTCGATCGGCACATTGTCTGTTGTCAGCGTCGCCGAAGGAGAGGTTGTTCCTTCGAGCCAAGTCAAATCCATTCAACATTTGGAAGGCGGCATCGTTCGCGAACTTAGCGTTCGCGAAGGCCAGCGGGTCGAAAAAGGCCAAAAATTGGTAGTCTTGGAATCGACCGCCAGCGGCGCCGACGTAAATGAGCTTAGAACCCGCATTGCCGGGCTGAAAGTAGAAATCACCCGCCTTGAAGCAGAATTGAGCGGCGCAAAAGAAGTGAAATTCGATCCCGAAATAGAGGCCGGCCATCCGGGGCTGGTCCGCGAAGCCCGCCAATTGCTGAAAAATCGGCGCAACCGATTGAGCGACACCCTCACCGGCGGGCGGGCGAATGTCAGCCAACGCAGCCAAGATGTAAAAGAAGTCGAAGCGCGCATTCGCAATCAGCAAAAGACACTTAAGCTCCTGCGGGAAAAAATTGAAATCAGTGAAAGTCTTTTGAAGGACCAGTTGACCAATCGCTACAAGCACTTGGATCTTCTACAAGAAGCAACACGCCTTGAAGGCGCCATTGAACAAGATACGGTCGCGGTCGAGAGGACTAAATCCGCTCTCGCCCAATCGGATGCGGATTTATCCGGATTGGGCTCCAAATTTTCAGAAGAAGCGAGCAAGGCAATTGATGCCGCGCGCCGGCAACTGGCGGAATTTACACCGCGCCTCAAAAAATTCGAAGACAGTCTGAAACGGACTACATTACGCGCGCCGGTCAACGGCGTTATAAAAACGATGCATGTGGTGACCGTCGGCGGCGTTGTGAAACCGGGTGACGTGGTGCTTGATATCGTCCCGGCGGGTGATCAATTGATCGTTGAAGCCCGTTTATCGACCCAGGATATCGGCTTTGTCCGCGCCGGCCAGGATGCCACGGTCAAATTGACGGCCACAGACGCCATGCGTTTCGGCAATCTCCCCGGCAAGGTGACGAACGTCAGCCCCGACACTTTGGCGGACGAAAATGGCAAGCCGTTCTACCGCATCCGCATTGAAACCGACCGCAACCATTTTCTGCGCGGTGAAATGCGCTACGACTTATTCCCCGGGATGGAAGTCTCGACCTCCATCCATACCGGCGCGCGCACGGTTCTTGAATACCTGTTGGATCCGTTCCTGAATGCCCGCGGCGAAGCGATGCGGGAACGCTAAGCCAAGTTTTAATTACCCTTGAATTCCGGTTGGCGTTTTTCCATGAAGGATGTGCGGCCTTCTTTGTAATCGGCGCTATCGGCACAGGCGCGTACCAATTCCACGCAAATTTTTTCATCCCACTCGCCGGGCGATTTCAACACCTGGGCAACCATGCCTTTCGCGGCGCGCACCGATAAGGGCGCATTGCCGGCAATGGTCGCCGCATAATCCCGCACATATTCCTGCAAGGCGTCCTTTTCGATGATGCGGGTGACGAGACCCATCTGCACCGCTTCTTCGGCCGAATAACGCCGCGCGGTGTATAGAATTTCCTTGGTCATGGATGGGCCAACGGCTTCCATCACCCAGCGGGTGAAGCTGGCGCGGTAGCCGATGCCGAGGCGCGCGGCGGGAATGGCAAAAATACCATCCGGCGCAGAAATGCGGATATCGGCAGCGCAGGCAAGCGCCACACCGCCGCCCATGCAATAACCTTCGATCATGGCAATCGTCGGCTTTGGGCAATCGCGCACATTTTCAAACATACCGGTCGATGTGCGCTCGTAATTGTCGGCCACGTCGGCGTTGGAGCGCTGCTTGGCGAATTCGGATATATCGGCGCCCGAAACAAACGCCTTGCCGCCGGCGCCCTTCAAGACAATCACCCGAACAGCGTCGTCATTGGTAAATTCGGTCACCACTTCGGCAGCGCGCGTCGCCATATCGAGGGAAATGGCATTATGCTTTTCCGGGTTATTAAAAATCAGCCAGCCAATGCCGTCGGCAACTTCGGTTAAAATTTTATCGGTCATGGATAGGCTCCCTCAATTATATTAATGTTTGGCGGAAGGAAGTGGGAGTCGAACCCACTAAGACCGTCTTACGGCCTTCACCGGTTTTGAA
>JABMOP010000044.1 GCA_013204125.1 Rhodospirillales bacterium
CCTTCGGGTTTGGCGCCGCGAAACGGAAGCTTCGCCTCGCCTTCGGTGCACGGCGGCTTTCAAGATAAGCGCGCAGCGTCGGGCGCAGGATGCCGACCAAAGCAAAGGCCAGCAATGCCATGACGATGGGAAAGGACAGCCATTCAAATTCATAGCGCTGAATGGATATGAACATATAATTTTCAATAAGCCCGCCGAGAACGAAACCGAGGATAACAGGAGGGCGCGGCCAATTCATGCGCTTCATGGTCCAGCCGAGAAGCGAGAAGGCGATGAGCGTAAACCAATCGCCCCAGGCGTTGGATGCCTGAAAAACGCCAACATAGACCACGGCGACGATCAGCGGGGCCAAGATGCCGATGCGGATAAGAACGATTTTGGCAAGCTGGTTGGCGAACAGGAAACAGATACCGGCGCCAAGGATATTGGCGAAGGCGATGCTCCACACCATGGTATAGGTGACGTCCAGCCGCTTGGTCAGAAGGTCCGGCCCCGGATTGATGCCGTGGATCAGGAAGGCGCCCAGCAGAAGAGCCATGGACGCCGAGCCGGGAACGCCGAAGGCGATGGTCGGGATCAAGGCGCCGCCTTCCTTGGCGTTGTTGGAACTTTCGGATGCAATGACGCCGCGCACATCGCCTTTGCCGAACGTATCGGCGGCGCCTTTTTCGGTGCGCGCCGCGTGGCCATAGGCGATCCAATCGATGACGGCGGCGCCCATGCCCGGTATGGCGCCTAAGATCGCGCCGATCGACGCGCAGCGTATGACCAGCCAATAGTTCTTAAATACGTCGCGCACACCTTGTATCTGGGCCCACCGGTTGCCGACGTCTTTGTCGCCCGAAATGGCCTTGCGCGCGATCACCAGATCGGCGATTTCGGGCAGCGCGAACAGTCCCAAGGCCAGCGGTACGAGGGGCATGCCGTCCCAGAGATAGGAGGTGTCGAACGTCCAGCGCATGGTCGCGGTCTGCGGGTCTTCACCGATCGTCGCCACAAAAAGCCCGATGCAGACGGCGGCCATTCCCTTCAACGGAGTGCCGCCGGAAAGCGCAGCCACCATCGACAGCCCGACAATGCAGATGGCGAGAAGCTCGGGCGAGCCGATCAAAAGAACCAGAGGGCGCAAGATGGGGATGCTGACACCCAATAGGGCGGCACCGAACAATCCGCCCAAGACCGACGCGGTAAAGGCGGCGCCGAGCGCGCGACCGGCTTCGCCCTTCTGCGCCATCGGATAGCCGTCCAATATGGTCGCCGCCGAGCCGACCGTGCCCGGTACGCTGAACAGAACCGCGGGGATGGTGTCCGATGTCACCGTGACCGAGGAAAGCCCGAGCATCATGGCGAGTGCGGTGTACGGATCCAGGCTGAAGGTGAAGGGCAGCAGGATCGACAGCCCGACCAACCCGCCGAGACCCGGGATGATGCCGAGGACGAGCCCCATCAGCACGCCGGAAAAAAGGAACAGCATGCGCATCGGATCGCTTATGATGGCGATCGCCTTGACGGCCATCACCAGGGAATCTGCATCCATGGAATTAGGATTTTCTTTGTCGTGTTTCGCGCTGCGACCGGCGGGGACGACCGGTGTGCCGACCGTCCCCGCCGATAATTGCTATTTATTTAAGCCGAGTGCTTTTCTCAGTTTTGCGATGGTAGCCGGTTTCATCTCCATCGTACTGTCGACGAACTTTCGGATATCGGAGCTACTGATCGGATCGATGTCGAATTTAATCTTCTTCGCCGCCGCT
Source organism: Rhodospirillales bacterium (assembly GCA_013204125.1). GTDB lineage: Bacteria > Pseudomonadota > Alphaproteobacteria > Rhodospirillales > UBA2165 > JABMOP01. The sequence goes on from JABMOP010000044.1 coordinate 1,755, forward strand.
ACGAATTCCGGGTCCCTGAGAGTCGCCATATAGGCTTTTTCCAACGCGGCGACGCGGTCGGCCGGCACGCCCGGTGGTACGAGCATGGCCCGGTCCTCGACGCCAGACTGGAAGAATGTATAGATTTCCCGTTCTTCGTCAGTCGTCGCGAACTCACTAAAAAGCCGCGTGTTGGGCATGTCCGCTGAACGCTTAGACGCGAACTGGACCAGATGCGCGAGCTTGCCGGCCTTGAGCCACTCGGGCTTGCGTGTTTTCCATCCAGCGAACTGGCCGCAGAAGCCTTGAACCTCGCCTTTTTCCATGGCGAGCCGGACCTTCGAGCCACCCTTGTAGCCTATCACGATCTTGATCTTGGTGCCTAGCAAGGTGTTGAGCAGGGCAGGGCGCTGGTAGGTGGTCGAGCTCTTCGAGAATGCGCCGATGATGATTTCCTTCTGGCGTGCTCCCTCGATGGTCGTCGCTGGCGCAGTCTTCCATACGGTGCAGTCGGTGACCGCTTCACCCCAACCGCCGAGCCAGTGGTACTTCCTTGGATCGTATTTGGTGTTGGCGCTCTTGAGGGCCACGGTCTTGGTCAGCCCGGAAACCGGCGTGAGGACTGCCGTACCATCCTTGGGTGCGGCGTTGTAGACGTAGTTATTGGCCCGGATGCCGCCGGCGCCGGTCATATGCTTGACGATAACATTCGGGTGGCCCGGGATATGATTGCCAAAATACTTGGAAAGCAATTGCCCGAAGGTCGAATAAAGACCGCCCGGCGCGACACTGACATAGATGGTCACCGTCTTGTCTTTGTAAAAATCGGCGACCGCATCGGCCTTGGCATTGGATGCCGGCGCTGATATGGCCACCGCTGCGGCGCAAAGCGCCACGGCTGCAAATCTTAATTTCTTCATAAAAGCCTCCCCTGATAAGGATGATCTATTTATTTAGCCTTCCCCGGTGGAAGACTTGGTTAAGAGGGCGAAGTTTAGGTTTTTGTATCCCCGTTGTACAGATAGTTTTCCAAAGCCCGGTGGCGCTTGCCGGTCCGAGCTGTTAACTTATTGATATGACGGATTGTCCCTGCGGTTCCGGTGGCGCCCATGATGAATGTTGCGGCCCGATCATTGCCGGTGCGCCCGCGCCGACGGCGGAAGCGCTGATGCGATCCCGCTATTCGGCCTTCGTGACCGGCGAGCTGGATCATGTCGAACATACCCATGCGTCCTATATGCGCGATGACTATAACCGCTCTCAGGCCCAAAGCGTTGCCGCCGAAGCCAAATGGATGGGTTTAGAAATTCGCCAAACAACCGGCGGCGGACCGGACGACGAGACCGGCACGGTTGAATTTGTCGCCCGCTTTAAACGAGGCCAGGAATTAACCGTGCATCACGAATTATCCAATTTTTGCCGCGAAGACGGCAATTGGATGTATGTGGATGGGGAAATGAGCCCCCGACCAGCGACCGTTCATGTCGATAAAGTCGGCCGCAACGAGCCATGCCCCTGCGGTTCGGGCAAGAAATACAAAAAATGCTGCGCCGCATGATGCCCGCCGCCCGGGCG
>JABMOP010000534.1 GCA_013204125.1 Rhodospirillales bacterium
ATTTCCCACCAGGTGCGGATATTTTCCCAGAACGGCCAGAACGGGAAGCCGTCTTCGTCCATCCAGTCGTGGAAATATTCGCGCAAGTCATTGGTCCTTGGCGGCTCGATCATCGGTCCAAATTTTATCGGCAGCGAATTCAATCCATCGTAAAGCACATTGTTCAGATTGACGTGGTGATTATACATGCTCCAGACGCAATCGCGGCCATCGCGGGCGATATAGATGTATTTGGCGTCCGGTGAAAACACCAAGGCATCCACCGGCAAATGGGTTTTTAAGAAACGCCGGTGTTGCTGCGCTTCGATCATTGGCATTTTTACGTCGAGCGGCGGCAGGCGGAAATCCACCCATTGGGACATATCGCCGATCGGAAGCCCGTCGGTTTGGGCATCGAATATAAATTGCGCAACAATTTGTTGGAGCCAGGTGGTGCCTGATTTCGCCCAGGTGGCAATAATAATGTCATCGGCGCGAAATTTGTATTCGTTCCAATAGGTCGAATCCATGCAGTAATTTTGAAATTCTCGCGTCTTTTGCGGCCATTGGCTGAACTGATCCATAACGGACCTCCCTGTTTTATCGGCGTATATGTAATCCGCCGCGCACGCAAAGGCAATTACCTGCCGCTGAACCTAAGATGCGGCGTAGGTGGAAACGCCATCGTCACGTTTCTCAAACCCCCCGTAATCACTGTCATCCAGTGCCTGCAATGCCGGCAACACTTCTTTGGCAAACAGGCGGATGTTCTTTTCCGTCAATTCCGCCGACAGGGTGCCAAAATGCAAAAGCGAGACAAACGAAGAAAATCCCAATTGGCGATGATTTTCGATCAACCTTTTGCGCACGGTTTCCGGGCTGCCGATGATCGCCATGCCCACATTGTTCAGATTTTCCACGGTCCGTCCCGCCGCCATGATGGAACTTTTGCTGCCGATGATCTGGCGCATGGACGCCGCTGAGGAATAGCCCGGCGGGAAGAACATGCCGCCCGGCATTTTAAATCCCTTGTTGAACAGATATTCCAAAGGTTCGCGCGCTTCCGCCAAGGCTTGTTCGTCGGTTTCCGCGACATAGCACGGCGCGCCCCAGGCGAGTTGATTGGACGACGCTTCATAGCCGTATTTTTCCTCCGCCACCTCGCGGTAATAGTTGAGGTATTTGACCGCAGCATCCCACGGGTTAAAATTTTGCAGGTAAACATATTTGCGGTCCGGATTCGCCGCCCATTCAATGGTTTCGGCTGAGCCCTGCGACGGGCACCAGATAGGCGGGTGCGGCTTCTGGTAGGGCCGCGGCCACATATTCACATATTCGAAATGATAGTGTTTGCCTTCGAAAGCAAAGGGTCCGGGTTTGGTCCAGGCTTGAACGATTAAATCATGGGCTTCCATGTGGCGTTCGTGCGAATGCACCGGATTGACGCCGAACGATGTGTATTCCGCCCCGACGCCGCGCACGAAGCCGGTCAAAAGTCGCCCGCCGGTGATATTGTCGAGCATGGCGTGTTCTTCGGCGAGGGTCAGGGGATGATCGCGCAGGCAAAAGCCGCTCCCGAAAATTGCAATTTTACAATCGCCCGTGCGCCGCGCCAATGCAGATGCCATGACAATTGGCGACGGCATTAATCCGTAAGGCGTCTGATGATGTTCATTGACGCATATGCCGTCAAAGCCCAGTTCGGCGCACAATTCCAATTCATCGAGATAGCGGTTGTAGATCTTGTGCCCGACCTCCGGATCATAATGACTGTTGGGAAGCGTCACCCAATAGCTGTCATGGGCGGACGTTACCTCATCGGGGAGCCCGGGATAAGGCATCAAGTGGAACATCATGACCTGCATTCTCGTGTCTCCTCCTTTAAGCGCTACGCTCAAAAAACCCGGTCATAGCCGCCATGACAGGTTCAAGCTGTTCCATCTGCGGGATATGCCCGGCGTTTTCGATCATGCTTAACGAGGCGCCACCGATCAGTCCGGCAAATTCAGCGGCATAGGCGGGCGGGATAATCTGGTCCTGGTCCCCCCAAATGATATGCGTCGGAACCTTGATGCGGTGCAGCCATTTGCGCAGATTAGGATTGAACAATCTTGGCTGCCAGCCAAGCCTGGCGGTAGCCACGCTGTTGGTGATGATTTCGTCGATCTGTTCCGGCGTCGGCTCGATCGCCAGCATTTGTTCGGCCAGCTTTGGATCGGCATAGAGCGAATTGATCAATTGGCTGCGGTCCATGATGAAGATATTGGCTGCCGGCGCGCCCTTGATGCGAATACCTGCGGAACTGATGAGAGTAAGAGACTTGATACGGTCGGTTGCACGCACCGCCGCTTCGAGGGCGATCCATCCGCCCAGCGAATGACCGACCACATGGACGTCCCGAAGATCCAATTGCTCCAACACATCCAGATAAAAATAAGCGAGGTCGCCGACCTCATCCAGCCATTCAGGCGTTTCCGAACGTCCGAAGCTGGGATGATCGGGCACCAACAGATCGAAGCGTTCCGCCAGTTGATCAAAAAATGGTGGCCAAACCGGCACACCGCCGGCGCCATGCAGGAACAACATGGTTTCGCCGGCACCAGTGCGGCGCAGCAGCATTTTGCAACCGCAACTTTCGAGATAAGATTCTTGCACGCCCATCTTCCCTCCCCGGCGGCGCATTTTCGTATTCTTTTAGGCCGCTCAATTATTTGCTATTTAGCCCTGTAAATTCATTGTGTATTTTCCCGGCGATGGTAGCATTTAGGTTCTATCGGTCCTAGGAATTTATAACCCGCCGGGGCCAAAATCCGGGCTCGCTTAAATCCGATGGGTAGTTGGGCTAGGCCGGGTTCTTTAATACCCAGAGTAATTATAAAAATTTTCCAGAATTTGGAATTTAATTATCAAAAAGTGTGTTTCACAATTTGAAGGGAGTCTATATAACCAATCCACTAAGAAATTTAACGCACTCAGGTAACGCAGGCTGAATGACGAAATATCTTAGCCGGCTCATTTTACAACCAATAATAACCTAAAAATTTTAACACAATGGAGGAAGTCATGCAGAGACGTACAATTCTACAACTAGCCATTGGTACCGCGCTGGCCGCGGGCATTGGCATGGGCATGGGCACAGCTACCGCTGAAGCTCAGGACATCATAGTCGGTGTTGTTGGACCGAAGACAGGTCCACTTGCCGGCGGTGCAGCCGTCACCCATTTTCCCAACTTCAGATTATGGGCGCACGAAATCAATGCCGCCGGCGGACTCAAGTTGAAAGATGGCCGCCATAAGGTGAAATTGATCGAATATGACGATCGCACCAATCCGGGCGAAACCATCAAGGCGGTCCAACGTCTGGTCACCCAAGACAAGGCCGATTTCATCATGGCGCCCTACGGCACCGGCTTTAACCTTGCCGTTGCACCGATTTTCGCCAAATACGGCTATCCGCAAATCGCCAATGCGGCGGTAACGGATCACGTGGACGAATTGGTGAAACGCTACCCAGGCCTATTCTTCTTTCAAGGAACAACCTCCGAATACGCATCGACAGCGGTCGACGTCCTTAAAAAATTGAAAGACGAAGGTAAAATCGGCAACCGCGTTGCCGTCGTTAATGTCGGCGATACCTTCGGCATCGAACTTGCCAACGCGGCCCGACCGATGTTCAAGAAAGCCGGCTTCAATATCGTTTATGACAAATCCTATCCGCTCGGCACGCAAGATCTCGCGCCGGTCATCAAGGGAGCCAAGGCAGCCAAGCCCGATGCATTCGTTGCCTGGTCCTATC
>JABMOP010000535.1 GCA_013204125.1 Rhodospirillales bacterium
CCCCTAACGAAACCGATCTGAAACATGTTTGAATCCGCCGCTACCGCCCTCGCGGTTCTGTTTACGTTGAAGGGCGTGATGTTTCTCGGCCTCGGTGTCGGCATCGGGCTGGTCTTCGGCGTCATTCCCGGATTAGGTGGGACCACGGCCATCGCCCTTTTAATCCCGCTGACCTTCAGCATGGAGCCGACCGAGGCGATCACGATGATCGGCGGCGTCATGGGGTCGGTGGCTTTCGGCGGCTCCATTTCGGCGATCTTGCTCAACACCCCCGGCATCGCCCCCAACGCGGCCACTTGTTTCGATGGATTTCCCCTCGCCAAGCAGGGCAAAGCGGGTCTGGCCATCGGCGCGGCGGCAACGGCTTCGTCGCTCGGCGGGTTGATTGGCGTCGCCATTCTGGTTGCGGTCATTCCGATCGCCAAACAGATCGTTCTGTTGTTCACGCCGCCTGAATTTTTCGCCCTCGCAATCCTCGGACTTAGCGCTATTGCGCTTTCGACCGGCGGTAAGTTCCTGCGCGGACTGATCGCCGGCGGCGGCGGGTTGGCCCTCGCCTTGGTCGGCTATGATGCGATCAATGGCGGGACACGGTTTACCGGCGGCTTCGAGTATCTCTATGACGGCATAAAACTGGTGCCGACCCTTACCGGGTTGTTCGCCATTTCGGAAATGATCAACCTGACCATCAAGGGCGGTTCCGTCGCCTCCGAAGGCACCGAGAACATCAAAATATCGCGCGTATCGGACGGCATCACCGCGGTCTTCAAGAACTGGCCGATATTGCTTAGAGGGTCGGCAATCGGCGCCTTCATCGGCGCCATCCCGGGGGTCGGCGGGACGGTGGCGTCGTTCCTTTCTTACGCATCGACGGTGCAGGCGTCCAAAAACCCGGAAAGCTTCGGCAAAGGCAATATCCAAGGCGTGATCGCGCCGGAAGCGGCCAACAACGCCAAGGATGGCGGCGCGCTCATTCCGACCCTGGCGTTCGGCATACCGGGCAGCGCCGAAATGGCGATCTTCCTCGGCGTTCTCATTTTACATGGCATCGAGCCCGGCCCGTTGATGCTGATCGAACATGAAGGCGTCGTCTTCAGCCTCATCGTTGCCCTCGCCGCGGCGGCGGTGCTCGCTTCGGTCATCGGTTTGATGGTGGCCAGACCGCTGTCGTTGATTACTTTGGTGGACGTCAATATGCTGGCGCCCACCGTCATCTCGGTCGCCTTGGTCGGCGTCTATGCATTGAATTCCAGTATCGGCGATGTGGTCGAAGCAATGGTCTTCGGCATCATCGGGTTTTTGATGATCCGGTTTGACTATCCCCGCATAACGGCGGTGATCGCCTTGGTGCTGGGCGAACTTGCCGAGCGCAGCTATCACCAATCAATCATGATTTCCGACGGCGAATTTTCCATTTTCCTGACCCGGCCGATATCGCTGGGGCTCTTCGTAGTCACCGTCGCAATCATTTTTGCGCCAACGGCGCGCATGTTTCTAAGTTCCAGGAAAGACAGGGGGGCGGCAAAATGAACGACCGGACCCGTGCCCGCTTAATGGCCTTCGTGCCGCCGATTATCGTGCTGGCCATGAGCGTGGCTTTTCTGGTCATTTCCTACGGCTACGACGTGCGCGCCCGGCAGGTCCCGGTCCTGATCGGATGGTCTTTGATCGTGCTTTGCGTGCTTGATTTGGTCGCCACATCCGATACGGCGATGGGGCAAGCGGTCCAGCGGTTTTTTACCGGAACGATTGTCGGTGAGGCCGAAGCCAATGCCCATGCCTATCCGCTCGGCAGGGTGCTGGTCGCCGCCGCGTGGCCGATCGCTTTCGTCGCCCTGGTCTATTTGTTTGGATTTATGGCGGTGATACCGGTCTATGTATTCCTCTTCGTTGCCGTCCACGGCAAGAAGGGCGTGCGCCAAGGCCTATGGGCAACGCTGGTAACCTCGGCATTCACCTATGTCGTGTTCGAGCAATTTCTTCGCTACGAAGTTTACCGGGGCATCTTCTTCGAAGGCTGATCTCCGGCAGGAATTCTATTTGAAAACGTCGGGAAATTTCAGGCGGACTTCTTCGGCCAACTCGCGTGAAGTTTGCGCCACCTTGGGGAAAGTTTCCAAACGCTCAAACGGGATACAGG
>JABMOP010000536.1 GCA_013204125.1 Rhodospirillales bacterium
AAAATCCGCGCTCGCCAAAGAGGCCGCAGGCCCTAAAAAATCCGCGCCCGTCAAACCGGGCCTCGATAAATCCCTGAAACTCAGCCCAGTTGTGCGCAAATTGCTCGCCGAAAACGGCTTGGAGCCATCGCAAATCGCCGGCACCGGCCGCGATGGGCGCATTACCCGCGGCGACGTGCTTGCCCATCTGAAAGGCAAACCGAAGCCCGCATCGACGCCAAAATCAGAAGATGGGCGCACGGTTATTCCCTTCGATTACCGGCGCAAAGCCATCGCCGAACATATGATGCGCTCGAAAGCGACCAGCGCCCATGTACTGCAAGCGCTTGAGGCTGATTTTTCAGGTATCGATAAGGCGCGCAAACCGGTTGCCGCCGAATGGAAGCGCCGCGAAGGCTTCTCGCTCACCTATTTGCCGTTTATCGCCAAGGCGGTATGCGCCGCGATGCGGGATTTTCCCAACATCAACGGCACCGTCGAGGGCGAAAATCTGGTGGTCGACGCCCAAGTGAATTTGGCTTTCGCGATAGATCTGGATTTTCAAGGTCTGATAGCGCCGGTGGTGCATGATGCGCATTTAAAATCGGTGCCTGAAATTGCCCGCGCCGTTCGCGATCTCTCCGTCCGCGCCCGCGCCGATAATTTAACGCCGGACGATATGATGGGCGCGACGTACACCATCACCAATAATGGCTCGTTCGGCACGCTCATCACCGCACCGATCATCAATCAGCCGCAGGTGGCGATCCTTTCCACCGATGGCGTTCAGAAAAAACCGGTGGTTGTCGAAGTCGACGGCGAAGACCTTATTGCTATTCGCCCCATCGGCGTCTTGGCGCAAAGCTTCGATCACCGCGTCATCGACGGCGCCTATTCAGCGTCATTCTTGGCGAAGGTGAAGGAAATTATCGAAACCCGCGATTGGTCGGCGGCGCTTTAAACCGAGGGCGGCTACGCCAGGCTCGAAACCGTTTTACAAATGCACCAATATAAAGCTGCTCGGTATCTTTGCATTTGAACGACCGGATCATATGATTAACAAATTACGTAATCCGTAATAAAGAAAGAACAATAAAACGTATTTCGCAACGTGCTTTTTTTCCGGGTAAAACGAAGGTATTAAATTGGGCAATAGATATTGAACCTTAAAAAATTACCTGGAGGGAGCGAATATTATGGCTGATACGGATATTAAAGGCACAAGCGTCGGATGGATCGGCACGGGTCGCATGGGTTTTGCCATGGCCAAACGGATGCTCGAAGCCGGCGTCGAGTTATCGGTCTGGAACCGGACCAAGGATAAAGCCCAGCCCCTGGCCGAGTTTGGCGCCACCATCGTCGATAGCCCGCGCGATCTGGCCGGTTTTGATATTGTGTTTACCATCACATCTAACGACGCCGTCTTCACCGAAGTGACTACGGGGGAAGGCGGGTTGCTGGCCGAAGGCGGACCCAACCCGGCCATCATGGTTGATTTCACCACCATTTCCGAAGCCGCATCGAAAAATGTCCGCGAAATCGCCAAGGCGCGCGGCACCATCATGGTCGATGCGCCGGTCAGCGGTAATGACCGGGCGGTCGAAGCCGGCGCCCTCAGCATCATCGCATCCGGCGATAAGTCCGCGTTTGATACGGTTGAGCCCTATCTTGCGGCGATTTCGCGCAGCGTTTCCTACGGCGGCGAAGGCGAAAAAGCGCGCTTGGTCAAAATCTGCCACAATGTTTATTTAGGTATCGTCGCCCAGGCGCTGGCTGAAGTCACCGTTTTAGCGGAAAAAGGCGGCGTGTCGCGCCATGCATTCTTGGGTTTCCTCAATAACAGCGTCATGGGTTCAACTTTTTCGGCCTATAAGACGCCGGCCTATGTCAATTTGGATTTCACACCGACCTTCACGCCGGTCTTGCTGAGGAAAGATATGGACCTCGGCCTCGGCGCGGCGCGTGAATTGGGTGTCTCCATGCCGGTGGCATCGGCTGCCCGCGAATGTGTGCAGACGTTGATCGGCCACGGTTACACCGATGTCGATTTCGCAGCCCTGATCGAACAAGCCGCCAAAAACGCCGGCTACGAGATCAAATCCGAAGAAGTCGAAGTCGGCACCGGGCTTTAGGGTTCACTCCAACCCTACAAAAAACCCCCGGCCGAAACCGGGGGTTTTCTTTGAGTTAGATAAACCTATCAGGGCATGTCCGGCAGGTTCATGATCTTGGCGGCGTTGCGCCAATAGACGTCTTCACGCCATTCATCGTCGATTTCCAGCTCGTCCAAAATCTTGATGGTTTCGCGGATATACATCGGCCCTTTTTCGGGGTCGAATGGCGCGTCCGATGCGAACAACACCCGGTCGCGGGGGTAATACTCAAGCCCGCAGACGGTCGCTTCTTTCGATCCGAAGACGGCGGTGTCGGCGTAAAAATCCTTGAAATATTCCGCATGGGGTTTTTTTAAACCATCCTTGGCGGCGCGGTATTCATCGCCGGCAGGGCCGGATGTGCGGTCGCCGAGGAATTGCCAGCCGGGACCGGTGCGGCCCGAATGGAACGGGTTCATACCGCCTAAGTGATGGGTGATGAGCTTGAAGTTATCCAATTTATCCATCATGCCGGAAAACACCATGCGCGCTTGGGCGACGGATGTCTCGTAGGGCCAGCCGAGGGTCCACCAAATTTCATACTTGGATTTTTCCTCGTCTTTATAATCGGCCATGGCGGCGCCCCGTGCCGGGTGCATCCAGATCGGAATATCAAGGTCACTGGCTTTCTGGAAAATCTGGAAATATTCCGGATTGTCCAAGGCCCTGCCGTCCACATTGGTGAATATTTGAATGCCAAGCGCGCCGGTGCCGTCCATCACACGCGCCGTCTCTTCGACCGCGGCTTCGGGGTTATTCATCGGCATGGAAGCGACATAGCCGGGGAACCGGTCGGGGTATTTCTGGCAAATTTCGGCCATGCCGTCATTGGCGATTCGTGCCAATTCGGGGGATGTGTCTTTGTCGAACATGACTTCCAAGGGTGGCGAGGCCAAGGACAGAATTTGCTGATATTCGCCGCCGAACAAATCCATCACGCGGAAACGCTCGTCCATATCCATGAGCATCGGGACAGAGCGCACGCGCTTGCCCATGTCTTCGGTTTCGCCCGCCAATTCGATCATCCGGTCCCAAAACGATTTGGGGAAGATGTGGTTAAATGCGTCTACTTTTCTCATATCTGGTATCCTTTTTTCTCGGCTGGAAATTATTCCCAGCCATAAATTTCCATTGATGTTTCGCCGCCGCGAAGCCGTTCCATGACGCCTTGTTCCTTGGCGTCACGCTCGTTCGATTTTTGGTTTACTTCGGCAATGCGGGCTTGCGGGACAATTACCACGCCGTCAAAATCGCCGCGTACAAGATCGCCAGGCTCGATCAGAATATTGCCGATCGAAAGCGCCGTTCCCAATGATCCTTTACCGTTGAAGTCTTTGCCGGTGCCGCGCATACAAAAGCCGCGCGCGAAGACCGGAAAGCCGACTTTCGGCAAAATTGCGCCGTCGCGGACGCAACCGTCGATCACCAGCCCGCCCAATTTTTGGGCCTTGGCGCCGGTGCTCATGATTTCGCCCCAATAGCCGGCTTCATAATGGTCTTCCATATAGGCGACCAATACGTCGCCGGGCTTGGCGTCGGCGATGGCCCGGTGCAGCCAGAGATTATCGCCTGCCGGCCCCGCTACCGGATAGGCCGGGCCGCAGACTTCAAATTCCGGCGAAGCGGGTTTGATGCCCGATGGCAAGGCGCCGATTTTGCCGCCCGCTTCGTGCATGGTAGCGGTCGATATTTTGGCGGCGTCGCTGATTAGCTCCGCCGCGGGACGTTTGAAATCCGCCATCGGTTATTTCTCCCGGGTCTGTAGTTGGTGATAGCGAAATTCTTTGCGGGCTTCGTCCAAGCGCATGCCGCCATCGATTGCGGCGCGGATGTGTTCTTCCGCTTCTTCGATTTCAGCACAGATTTTCAAGACATCATCCACTTTGGCTTTGGGGATGCAGACAACGCCGTCGGCATCGCCGAGCAAGATATCTCCGGGTTCGACCCGCGCGCCGCCGATGGAAACGGGTACATTTTTCTGGTCCAACTGCACCCGGTCTTTACCGGTGCGCATCGACCAGCCGCGTGAATAGACCGGATATTCCCGTTCCAGCGCCAGATGCACGTCGCGGCAATGGCCGTCGATGACGGTGCCTTCGACGCCCATTTTCTTGGCCAGGAAGGTGAGAATATCGCCCCAGACGGTCATGTCTTCGCGCCCGTGATTGTCGATGACCACCACTTCGCCAGGTTTTACATCGTCGATGTAATCGCCGACCGATCCGGCCGGGATTTCGGCGGGCGTCATATGCATGGTGTAGGCGCGCCCACAAAGACGAAAGCTTGGGTCCAACGGCTTGATGCCCAAACATTGTCCGGCAATGCCGAGCCGGTCCATGGCGTCGGAGACCGACGATGTGGAAAGGGTGCGCAGTTTTTCGATGATTTTATCGCTCATGGTATATGTCCGTTCCTTTTATTTTGATTGTTCTATTTTTTGGTCAGCATGTTTTCGTAATCGCCGCCCATAACTTCGCTGACCGGCTTGCCGGCTTCGACGGCGGCGGCCATAGCGGCTTCGCGGGCGGCTATTTCTTCAGCTTTTTCAATAACTTGCGCTTCCGATACTTTTGGAATGAAAACCACGCCCGATCCGTCTGCAATGACCAGATCGCCCGGTTCCACATTGACGCCGCCGACGGAAATGGGAACGTCCCAGGCGTGTTCGGCGATGCGCCCACGGGCAGTGAACGACGTTGCCGAGCGCGCAAACACCGGATATCCGATATCGTTGCTTTCATCGGCATCGCGGGCCGGGCCTTCGACAATGGTTCCCGATAATCCCTTGGTCTTTGCGGCGCGGGATAAAATGCCACCCCAGCCGGCGGCAATTTCCGTGGTCAGGTTTTCAATGACGATGACATCGTTCTCGGCGGCGGCGTCAACCGCTGCCGAACAAAGATGCCGTTTTGGGACGTTGTCGCTGGCCGGGCCTAGTTTCACGGTCTGTACGCGCCCGGCGATGCGGCGCCCCGCCGATATGGCGCCGATGCCCTTGACCGTTCCCTTGAGGCCGAGGGCGTCCAATGCGTCGGAAACGGCGCAGCTGTCGATCTTGATAAGCCGTTCTCTGGCGGCGTCTTTCATATTTTTATCCTCCCGGCGGAGTTAGGCCTTAAAGTTTAAAGATACGTTCGGCATTTTTGCCTCTGGCGGCATCGCGTTGATTGGCGGGCAGGGCATCGACGCGGGACAAGCAGCCCTTCATATCGCCGATATTATGCGGATAGTCTGACCCGAATAGCATGTTATCGGCGCCCGCCACATCGATGCATAATTCAAGCGCGCCTTGGGTGAAGGTCACCGTGTCGTAATAGATGCGGTCGGCGTAGCTGCTGGGGAGTTCCGAAATCACTTCGCGCGCCCCCGGCATATTTTCGTGGCAGATGTCCAAACGGCCAAACAGATAGGGCAGCGCCCCGCCGGCATGGCAGGCGATAATTTTCAAATTGGTGTAGGTATCGAAAAAGCCGTCATAGATCATGCGCGATACCGCCATTGTGGTATCGAACATGAACCCGATCGAGGCCACCAGATTGAACCGTTGCATATCCATTTCGCCGACGCCGGGCGGCGCCGATGGGTGGACCAGGACCGGCAATCCCTTGGCATCAATGGCGTCCCAAATCGGTTTCAAATGCGGGTCGGTCAGCGACATACCCGAAACATTGGCGGCGACGAAGACGCCGACAGCGCCTTTTTCATCGCAAGCGCGGGTTAATTCGGCAATGGCGCGGTCCGGAAATTGCCACGGCAAGGTCGCGAAAAAGCGGATGCGGTCGGGATAGATCGCTTGGTTCGCCGCCATATCGTCGTTCATATATTGGGCAAGTTCGGTGCTGACCACTTCCGATCCCCAATAGACGCTGGGGCAGGTCAGCGACACAATGGCGATATCGACACCGGCTTCGTCCATATCTTTAATGCGCTTATCATAATCGAACATCGCATCCATCAGGGTCATGAACGGCGCGCCGTCGGCGCGGATCACCCGCTGGCCCTTGAAATCAGACAATTCGTACTTGCCGCCATGGGCGACCAATTGGTCCAGCCAATGCTCATTCAGCATATGATTGTGGACGTCGATAACGGTGCTCATAGGTCCCCCTGGGTTGGTGGAATTTGTTTATCTTTGATTTAGGCCCGGAGTATCGAATATCAGAGCCCACTTGCCAATACAGGGGGGGGCGCTATTTCGGTTTTTTCGATTTGGCCAAGCTACGCCCCGGCCATCGCGCCCTGGATATAGGGTTGCCTGGCTTTAGCTACGCTGCGCCGCGACCACCATCCAGACGGCAAGCAGGGCGGCGACAACGACGCCGGGGTAGGATATCCATAGCGGCACGCTTATCCCGCCGATGGAAATTTCCAAGCCGACGGTCAAACGGACCAGATGGACGATGGTGCCTGCCGTGAAGATGAGACCGGCTGTGTAGAGGGCGGCCTTTTGCATAGGGTTTTCTCCTCGCAAAGGTTTAGCCCGGATGATGCCGCGCACCAATCCAGGCACATCTTTCCTCAACCTATTGGGCCTAATTTCCTACCGGATGGCCGCTAATTGCGATGATTTTCGTCAATTGGGATCGAATAGATCGGATCGAGCCCTGCTATACCTATTTTACCGGATCGACCAAGCTGCGCACGGCCCAAATTTTGCCTTCGGCCATGCCCATCAAATCCTTGGCGCATTGGCGGATTATCAGAGGGCCGGTGGTGGCATGTTGCGCGCCGGCCATAACATCGCGGACAAAGCGTTGCATGACGCCGCCCCGAAGCGCGCCGCCGCCGCCATAGGTGAAGGCAAGAGATGCGATATCGTTGGTGACGGCCGTTACATGGGCGAGCGCCAGGCGGATTAATGTATAGGCGCGGGTCGGGATCGGGCCGTCATTCGGTAGGATCGCTTCCATCTCGCGCCAGGCTTCGAAAACCAGCGCGCGCGCGGCGCGGAACTTGCCTTCCGCTTCGCCGTAGCGCACTTCGAAATTTTCGCCGCCGCCTTGGGTGTGGAGAAGCATCGGCCGCTTGCCGTCCATTCGCGCCAGCTTGGCAAGTTCATCCAATAGCCGGCGCCCCGTGCCGAGGGCAAAGCCCGTATGACCAATGGCGCCCTGCGCCCAGATGCCAAGCTTGTAGAGATCGCCACCTTGGTTGGGCGTTTTTTGCATCTGGATATGGGTGAAATCTTCGGGCACGAACACATCTTCAATTGAATAATCGATGCTGCCGGTGGCGCGAAGGCCGAGCACGTCCCAATTTTCTTTTAAATTCGCCGCGCCCACCGGGACCAGGAATATCCGAAATTCCGGCTCGCCGGTTCCTGGGTCAATGCGCGGCTCGCCACCATCGAACACGATGCCGCCGGTGTGAATGTATTGGGCGTGGTGGATGCCGCTGGCGTAGGACCAGTTGCCGGTCAGCCGGAAACCGCCCTTTTCGATATTTGCGCGGCCAAGGGGCGCGCCGTGGCCGGCGATGACGGTGAGTTTGTCGCCGCCGAATAATTCTGTGGCGGTCGAGAGCGGCGTATAGGCGGCGCCGGTGCTGGTGCTCAATTGCGACGCCATCAAGACCCAGCCGGTGGAGCCATCGGCGTAACACAGAGCTTCGATGACTTTAAGGCTGGCCACCGGCCATAATTCAGCGCCGCCAAACTGGCGCGGCACCCACATGCGCATCAGCCCGGCATCATAAAGCGCGGCAATGGTGCCATCGGTTAATCGGCCAAGCGCCTCGCCCTTTTCCGCTTCACTACCCAGGAGCGCCTCAAGAGATTTGGCTCTTTCCATCAGCCCGAGCGGGTCGCCGAAGCTATCGTTCTCTTGGGTTGCGGTGATGGCGGCGGCTTTCATATCTGCCTCCCTTTTTTGATTTGGCCTTCCTAAAGCCCGAACACCTCCATCGCGGTGCCGCTCAATAGGGCATCGGTCTGGTCTTTGGGCAGCCCGCCGGCGAGGTCTTTCAAGCGCGAAACATCGCAGGGCATCGGGAAATCGGTGCCGAACATGATCTTGCCCGGCCCGGCGACTTCGAGGCATAAATTAAGTGCGCCTGGGTTATAGACGATGGAATCGTACCACATGCGATCAAGATAGCTCGATGGCGCATCGGTGATCGGCATCTTGGCCAAGGTTTCGACGCTGAAAAACAGATCGAGGCGCCCGGCGACATAAGGCAAATAGCCGCCGCCATGGGACGCGATAATTTTGACGTTCTGGTATTTATCAAAAAATCCATCGACGATCATGCGCGCCAAAGCCAATGTGGTATCGAACATAAAGCCAAGCCCCGGCAGCAAAATCCGTTCGCGCCCGAAATTGGCGTCCGGCGTGCCGAACGGCGCGGTCGGGTGAACCAGGACCGGAAAATTCCGCCGGTCCAATTCGGCCCAGATCGGCGCGAACAACGGATCGACCAAATCACGGTCGTTGATATGCGCCGTCACCATGACGCCGATGGCGCCGGCCTCAATCGCGCGGTCTAATTCGATCAGCGCCAATTCCGGGTATTCCCACGGCAGGGAGGCAAACCAGCGGATGCGGTCCGGATACGCCGTTTGCCCGCCCGCCATTTCGTCATTGGAAAGCCGCGCCGTTTCCGCGCTGATTTCTTCGCCGCCCCAAAAGACATTGGGCGATGTCAGCGAGACAATGCCGATATCGATGCCTTGTTCGTCCTGGGCTTTGACGCGGAGGTCATAATCGAAGGCTTCGACTTCCAAGGCGCAGGCGGCGGCGCCTTTTTCCATCAGATAATCGCGGCCGTCGGGCTGCACTTTGGTGTCGTAATTGGGCGCACCGTGCTTGGACAGCATATCCCGCCATGCATTGCCGAACATATGGGTATGAATATCGATAACGGTCATGGGTATTCCCCTTGATGGTTGCCAGCTTGCGGCTTTTGCTTATTCAGGTTTCTATATCCCTTAAGAACTCATATGTGAGGGGGAATTTCAATGGCCGAATTTGCACTAACCACTATCGACGGGCTGAGCCCTAACGATGTGATCCCAAGCGCTGCCAACCATGACGGCAAGGACGCGGTGCGCCTGGTGCTGACACCGGACGCCGAAACCCCCGATTGTCCGACCTTCGCTCAGCTAGATGGCGTCACTTTTCATAACGGCGTCATCGAAGTGGAAGTCGCCGGCGATACGGTTCCGGACGCGCCGCCCGCCGCCCGTGGTTTCATCGGCATCGCCTTTCGCATCCAAGACGATCTTTCTAAATTTGAAGGCATTTATATCCGTCCCAAAAACGGCCGGGCGGGCGATCAATTGCGGCGCAACAGGTCGTGCCAGTATTTTTCCTATCCCGATTATAAATTCGATCATTTGCGCGAAACAGCGGCAGGGGAATATGAATCCTACGTCGATCTGGTGCCGGGCAAGTGGACCAAAATGCGCATCGAAGTGGACGGGATAAAAGCGCAGCTTTTTGTCGGCGATGTCGATCAGCCGACATTGGTGGTGGGTGATCTAAAACATGGGCCTAATATGGAAGGCGGCATCGGCCTGTATATCGATAACGGCACGGAAGGATTTTTCAGAAATCTTCGGGTGACGGAAACTTAAGGCGATATCACCAGCTTCGTATCTGAAAACTCGGCGATCCGGCCTTCGAAACCGCCGACCAGGATGCCGAACCAGACCGCCTGGCCGAGACCGGTGGCGGCGCGGGGGATGATGATTTCCGTATCGCCGTGAATTTTCCGGTAATCGCCTCGGGCGGTCACATCCAGCCCTTCGGCGTTTTCCGCAAAGGCAACGAGCGGCGCAAATTCCGGCACGTCGAGGATGAAAAGCGCCGGCATTATTCGGGCCGCTTCGTTAGGGGATGCTTCGGCGACCAACTCTCCTTTCCGCCGCCACATATCTTCGATGGTTGTGGTATCCGCGTTTGGGCCATCGGCAAATGTTTCGATCATTGCTTGCAAGGTTAATTCTGCGTCCGCTGCATCGCGCCCGTCCGGTGCCCGCGTGGTCAGCGATATTTCCAGCGGATAGCCGTTGGGGTCGCGGAAATAGAGGGAGCGAATGACCTCGTGCTGCACTTCTTCAGAAATTTTGACGCCCTTGGCTTCGAGCCGCGCTTTCCAATCCTCTAATTCTTCTTCGCTTTCCACCGTCCATGATGTGTGCCGCGCCATGCCAAGATAGCCGCGCGGCCCGGCGGGCTCGGCCATTTCTTCGGTGCCGATGTAATAGAAAAAGGCGATGGCGGAATTTTCCCCGGCTTCGAAAAAGAAATGCACGAAATCGGGATGAACGTCCCGGCCCCAGCCCTTGGCAGTAATTGCGTGGATCGGCTTCAAGCCCATCACGTCCCGGTAAAATTCAACCGTTTCCTTGGGCTTCCAGGTCGGAAACGCGGTGTGGTGAACGCCGTGCAGCTTAGGGTTCAAATCGGTCATCCTTGCCTCCCTTGGAGTGGGAACTTGTCTTTTAGCCAATCGCACAAAATACGCCCGGCATGATTGCGGCCCGGCTCGTCGCCTTCGTTTATCGGCCGCCCGTGGTGATCGCCGGGGACACGGCTGCGCATTTTATCGGAAGTTCCGAGCGCCCCGAACATCATATCCATATCGGCGGGGAACGAGGTGGTATCGCCGGTGTAATCGAGAAACAGGGTCGGGGCTTCGACACTGGGCGCGGTTTTCGCCATTTCGGCATTGGAGGTCAGCCCCGACCAAGTGGACAGCCACGCTTCGGGTGAACAGAGCCGCGCAAAACCGACATTGCCGTAATTGGAATTGAGCGGGTTCTTGCCCCAGACCGAGCCGTATTCGCGGTCCGACGGATCAATCGAGAGATCGTAATTGCGCAAATCCGCGTCGGTGCGCCAGATGTTCATCACCTGGTTCCAGGCGCCCTTGCGTTGGTCCTCTATATCGCCGCCGGCCTTGGCGCGCTTTCTCGCCGCCATGCGCTCGGCAATGAGGGCCTTGGCGGTTTCGTCCAGCCGCGTCACGCGCGCCCGCTGGCCATTCCGGTATTTGCTTTGAAATTCCGCTGTGTAGGTGGCGCTTTCCGGTGGATCGCAAAATCCGTTCTCGGCAATGAACGGATCGAGCGCCGCATCGGATTTCAGCGGATCATCTTCGTCGGTGACCGAAGGGTCGATGGATTTTAGGAGCACGACCCCTTGGCCGGGATGGGGGGAGACATAGGCAAAGCCATCCGGCGGCGGCATATCGGCGCCGGCCAAATCGACGGCGCGGCCGCCCGGCGCATGGGCAAGACGGCGATCGGCGGCGCGCAGGGATTGTTGATTATAAAATGTATAAAGGCTGGCGCCGCCGGAATTGCCGAGCAGCACGACATTTTTGAAACCTTGTTGGCGCAGGAAAACCTGCCCCGCCGCCACATCGAGCAATGCGCGTTCGTGTTCGAGGCGCAAATCCGATCCGACGGCGCGGCTGGTCTGGGTCCAGGCGGCATATCCGGCTTCGACAATCGCCGGGATCAGGTAATGGGTGGCGAGAAATTCACGCGGGTGCATGATGCAGATTGCGGTGTCCGGTCGCCCCCGCCAATACAGAAATCCATTACACGCCGCGCCGTCATGGGTACGGAGCGGGTGGACGCCGACTTCCGTGCCGTCCGGCAGGCCGGTCATAGTCCATTGGGCATTGCGAAACCCGGCGGTCGGCGTATCTGACATGTCGGCTAGATCGAATTCAAATCGTATGCGGGCAATTTGAGGCCAAGCTTGCCTTCGACAATATCACCGGCGCGTTTCACATAATCGGCGCGCATTTCTTCGTTGCTCCGTTTCTTGATGCCCCATTTCCGGTAAATCTCGTTATTCTTGGATTTGGAGCGTCCAAAAAACGGCGGGATGAAGGGAAAGATGATGTTGATATGGCCCTGCACCAATTCCTTACCCTGGTCCGTAGCGCAGATATCGGTGGTGAAATTTTCGCCAAATTCGGCGTGAAAATGTTCTTCCGGCATGGTCATGCGGGCAAGATTGCGAAGCGGGTGGAACGAACATTGAACCAGATCTTCGACCTGAATTATTTCCGCTAGATCACCGAGCATCTTGATAACGCAAAATTCTTCCCAGGTTTTCATTTCGTAATTCATGATCGAGAGCGGTGATTTTGCAGTCATTTCCGGCAGCATCAATTCATCGGCGACACCCATTTCCCGGCCCAATTCGAAAAAGCGGTAATGATGGCCGTATTCTTCCATGACCACCCGGCAAGTCAGCCATTTGGCGTAAGGATCGGGCGCCATGGCGATCGCCGGTTCGTCATAGACACGCGATCCATAAAGCTCGTTGATGGCGTGGCTGATGACGATCTTGCGGCAGGCATCACGGTATTCTTCGGGCTGCTCGCGCCATTCTTCGATGGTCTCTATCTGTTTAATCTCGCTCATAACTTCCCCCTCATATAATCGGATCGGTATCGAAGGCTTCTAAATCCGTTTCCAGCGATGCAAAGAGACCCCGGAATTTTTCATCGAAATTGGAGTTCAATTCTTCGACCGTCCAATCTTCACCTGACCGCACGAGGGTGGCAACCGGCCTCGGCTGGCTGAACAAAAACACTTCACGTCCGCGCACACCGAATAGCTGGCCGGTCACATCCGTTGCGCCGTCCGAACAAAGATAGGAGACCAGCGTCGCCACGTGGCTGGGCGAAACCTTCATCGCCTTTTCCTTGTAATCCGCTTGGGCCTCGTTTGCGGGAACGATCATTTCGGTGACGCGGGAATGGGCGAAGGGCGCTACCAGATTGCAGGTGACGCCGCTTCGCGCCATTTCCTGGGCGGTAATGCGGGAAAGGCCGAGCATCCCCGCCTTGGCGCTGCCGTAATTAGCTTGGCCGAAATTGCCATAGAGCCCGGCGGTGGAGCCAATGTTGACGATGCGGCCCCAGTTATAGGCGGCGCCATCGCCGCGCTCGTCTTTGAATTGCTGGCGCATAATAGGGGTTGCCGCGTTTATCAGGTAATACGCCGCCGATAGATTATTGCGGACCACCAAATCCCAATCTTCCGGCGATCCTTTGAAGACCAAGCCATCGCGCAATATGGCGGCGCAATTGACGACGATATCGAGGCCGCCGAATTCGGAAACCGCCAATTCCACCATTTTTTGCGCAGCAATCGGGCTGGCCACGTTGTCGGTGAAGGCACGCGCATGTTCGCCCAAGGAATTGGCGACCCCTTCGGCCACCGAAGCATCTTCGCCGCTGCCGTCGATGCCGGTGCCGTTATCGGCGACGACCACCGAAGCGCCGGCGCTATGAAGCGCCGCCGCGATGGCTTCGCCGATGCCGCGCCCGGCGCCGGTGACGATGGCGACGCGGCCCGCTAGGATTTCGCGGCTCATCGTATTTCCTCCTCATATTTTTCTGCCTCAGTATAGAACGCATCGGCGTGACAGTCCCGCCGATTAAGGCCCTTGGCGGTTAATGCCGCCGCGCAGCTTTCGACCATCACCGGCGGGCCGGCGAGGTAGGCCTTAAATCCATCCAAGTCAGAAAAATCATCGGCAATGGCCTGGCTCAGAAAACCGGTGCGCCGCGCCGTTTTGCCCGATGGCTCGGACAACAGGATGGTGAAACTAAAATTCGGGTGTTTGGCGGCCAGATCTTCGAGCCGATCTTCGAGATAGATATCGCCCTCATCGCGGACGCCGAAATATAGATGAATGTCCTGGCCGGCGCCGTCTTTCAACGCCGCTTCGACAATCGCCTTGATCGGCGCCAGGCCCGACCCCCCGGCAACGGCGATGATCGGCCCCTTATGGCCTTGCCGGTAATGGGCGGTGCCGATCGGGCCGGCCACCAGCACTTCATCGCCGGGCGCCGATTTATCCATCACATAGCCGGTGACGACGCCGCCCGGCACATGGCGGATATGAAATTCCAATTGATCTTCGCCCGGAACATTGGCCAGCGAAAAATCGCGGGGCGGGAAGCCTTCGAAGGTGATTTGCGCATATTGCCCGGCGGTGAAATCGAACGGCCCGCCGCTTAAGGTGTCCAGCCGCAGGATACGGATGTCATGGGTGGCTTGGGTTATTTCCGCGATGCGGCAGGTAAGCCTGCGACTGGCGTGGATGGCCGCGTCTTCGGCGTCAACCGGTTGAACTTCGCAATCGGACCAAGGCACCGCCCGGCAGGCAAGGATCAGACCGCGCGCCTTTTCTTCCGGGTTCAAGGCAAATTCGGAATAGGGCGACATTTCAATTTCGCCCGACAGCAGATGCGATTTGCACGCCCCGCAATTGCCCGACCGGCATCCGTGCGGGTAGTCCACATCAGCCCCAAGCGCCATTTCCAAAATCGTGCGCCCCGGCGCGGCGTCGAGCCCGGCAAGGGGGCTGCCGTCTGGATTTTGAATGGTGACTTTGAATCTCATAACGCCCTTTTGACCTAATCGATAAGTTCCGCTATTGAGGGGATTGATTAGCGGTTGAAGCGGGCCTTGTCTACAAACGGCCCGCGTATAAAACTATCGGGGATGGGAATGTTAATTGGTGAACTATTAAGCGAAACGGCGGAACGGTTGCCGGATAAACGGGCCATCGTCCTGGGCGGGTTCACCCAGACCTACAGGGAATTAGACCTTGCCGCTAACCGTTTTGCCAATGCGCTGATCAATGAAGGCCTCGGCAAGGGCCACAATATCGCCATCCTGTCGCCCAATCAGCCGGACTATCCTGCTCTCTATTTCGGTGCGGCGCGCTCCGGCGCCGTGCTTGGCCATATGTCGGTACGCTTATCGGCCGAGGAACAAAAGAAGATCATCATCGCCACAGATATTGAAGCCATCTTCGTTTATTTCAATCTTGCCAAAACCTTGATGGAAATTTCGGATGATATGCCGGGTCTGAAGCGCATTATTGTTTTTGGCGGCGCGGCGCCGGCGGGAGCTGAAACCCTCGACGAATTCATCGGCGCCGCGAGTGAGGCCGCGCCGGATGTTCTTTTAAGCGAAGATGATGCCTTCGCCATCACCTATAC
This sequence comes from Rhodospirillales bacterium, assembly GCA_013204125.1. GTDB lineage: Bacteria > Pseudomonadota > Alphaproteobacteria > Rhodospirillales > UBA2165 > JABMOP01. The sequence goes on from JABMOP010000536.1 coordinate 15,114, forward strand.
CGGCGGCACCACCGGCTTTCCGAAGGGCGTGGTTGCAAGCCACGCCTCCCGCGTTATCGGCTGTTTGCGCGCTGAACGGGAATTCCAAATTCAGGCGGGCGACGTTTTTTGCTGTTCGACGCCGCTCTTTCATATCGCCGGGCTTTTCGTTTGGTTTCAGACCGGCATTCGCATGGGCAATACCTTGGTTTTGATGCCGCACTGGGACGCCGAAGAATTTATGCGCCTTGTCGAAGAAGAAGGCGTGACGGCCTCGTTCATGATCCCGACGCAGATCAACGGCGTAATTAGCCATCCCAATTTTTCGGCAAATCGGCTTAAAGGTTGGCGCTACGGCAATTTCGGCGGCGCCCCCAACCCGGTGGCGCAGATGGAAAAAATGATGGAGGTTCTGCCCCATGTCACCTGGGTGGAACAATACGGCCAATCGGAATCGGGCAATTTGACCGTGCGCCCGCCGGAATTCTGCCGCTCCAAAATCGCCAGCGCCGGGCGCGCCTTTAAAGATCTGGAAATGGCGATCTTCGACGACAAAGATAAACCGCTACCCGTCGGCGAGACCGGCGAATTGGTTACCCGCGGCGTGCATCTGATGGCGGGCTATTATAAAAGCCCGGAGCTAACGGCCGAAGTGATGACCGAAGACGGTTGGATCAGGACGGGCGATGTCGGCTATCTGGACGAAGACGGCTTTCTTTATCTGGTCGATCGTTCGAAGGACGTGATCATTTCAGGCGGTGAAAACATCTACCCGATGGAAATCGAGAACGTCCTTTATAAGCATCCGGCGGTCAACGAGTGCGCCGTCTTTGGAATTCCCGATGATTATTGGGGCGAATTACCCGCCGCCCATGTGGTGTTGGAAGCAAAAATTCATGCGACGGTGAAAGAGCTATCCGATTTCGTTGCCGCCAAAATCGCCCGCCACAAACGCCCGCGCATGATCAAGTTTGTAAGATACCTGCCCAAAACGGCGGTCGGAAAAATCCAAAAAAACGCCATCCGCGACGAATATTGGAAAGGCCGCGACCGCAAGATTTAGGC
>JABMOP010000537.1 GCA_013204125.1 Rhodospirillales bacterium
AAAATTGTATGTTGCGGGGGTGCCGGGGGGGGTGTGGGCATCGCCTATGATCCCGGCGCTTAACGATCAGGAACTGGAAAATATTTTAGAGGCCGCAGCCGATGCCGGCGCCTATCAAGCCGGTTATATTCTTCTGCGCTTGCCGTATGAGGTGAAGAAATTGTTCCAAGATTGGCTCGTTGAACATTACCCGGACCGCGCCGATCATGTGCTGTCGCTGATCCGGCAATGCCGGGGCGGCGCGCTCAACGATGCTGAATTCGGCCGCCGCATGGTGGGGTCCGGTGTTTATGCCCAATTGCTGAAAAAACGCTTTGAAAAAGCGCTCAAGCGGTTCGATCTCGAAAAGACCGTGCCCGACTTGGACAGCTCGAGCTTTTTAAAGCCCCTTTCAGAAGGCCCCCAAATGGCATTGTTTTAATCGCCGATGCCGGGCCGGACGGCTGGACAGAGCGGGGCGGATATGGCCTATTCCTAAAATTGAAATGCCATCGGAGCACTGGGCCATGTTAGCCAATCTAAATCGCGAAGAATTTATCAAATTGCTCAGAAAATTGGGCGACGTAGAAGATCAGGATGTTTTGACCGCAGCCAGGGATTTACACGCGCGGATCACCGTTGCCGGCATCGATTGGAATAATCTTCTGGTGCCCGAAGAGACGAAAGAAACAGACGAGCCGGACGAAGAGGCGGACGACGAAGAATATGACCAAGATGATGCCGCCGACGAGCCGGAGGAAGAACCTGATGACGACGACGATGGTTCCGATGAAGATGAAACGCCTCTCACCGATGATGAAAAAGGTGAAGCTGAGAAATTAATTGCCGCCATCGGCGCTTTGGAAATTTCTGAAGCCACGCGCGAAGATGTAAAAGAATACAAAAATGATCTGAAGGAAGGCGAATTCGAGCGCATGGATTTGGAATATTTGCGTGCCCTTCGCGCCCGCCTCGGCAAATAGCCGGCAGCGCTTTTATGGCCGACCCCATCTACCATATGTGCCTTAAGCAAGAATGGGATGCGGCGCTCGAAAGTGGCGCATATTCCGGGTCGTCTCAGGATAAAGCCGACGGTTTTATTCATTTTTCCACCGCTGCCCAAATCGTTGAAAGTGCTGCCAAGCATCGCGCCGGGCAAAGCGGGCTGATGTTATTGGCCGCCAATCCGGATCTGTTGGGCGATCACTTAAAATGGGAACAATCGCGCGGCGAACAGTTATTTCCGCATCTCTACGGCTCGCTCCCTATTGATGCGGTGATGAATGCCGTCGATCTGCCCTTGGACGCGGATGGCGTCCACAAGTTTCCGGAAATTTAATCCCTCAAAATCATCAATAGCCAAGGGCTTTGCCGGCCAATGCCGCACCTTCGCCTAACGCTTTCAGCTTGGCCCACGCGACCTGCGGGTGAGACCGCCCGCCAAATCCGCAATCGGACCCGCCGATGACGTTTTCCTTGCCGACCACGCCGGCGAAACGTTGGATACGTTGCGAGATCAATTCGGGATGTTCAACCAGATCGGTGGAATGGGTGATGACGCCGGGGATCAGGATTTTTCCGTCGGGCAATTTGGTGTCCTGCCATACCGCCCATTCATGTTCGTGGCGGGCATTGGCGGCTTCGATCAAATAGGCGCCGGCATTGACCGCCAGCATGATATCCACCAGATGGATAAATTCCAGATCATAAACATGCGGGCCATGCCAGCTTCCCCAGCATAAGTGATAGCGGATTTGCTCTTCGGGAATGCCAAAGAGCGCCTGGTTGAGCGCTTCGACGCGCAACATCGAGCGTTTCCGAAAAGCTTCCAGCCCCATTTCAAGGCCGATACGGTCCCAAAGGGCGGGCAGCCAGGCATCATCCACCTGAACAATAAGCCCGGCATCGGCGATCATCTTGTATTCGGTGTGCAGAGCATCGGCCATGGCGAACAAAAACTCTTCTTCGGTGCCGTAAAAATCATTAGTGTAATAGGGCTCCAAACTGGCGGGTGCGGTCGTCGTCAGGAATACGTCTTCGGTCCCCGCCGCTTCGGTCAAAAGCGCGATTTCTTTTGCCAGGATCGATTGACCGGTATAGGTGACGGGGCCGGTGCAGGACCAATAATTGCGGGTTACCTTTATCTGATCGCCGGGCAAATAAAACAGCGTTCCCCGTTCTGCCGCGTATTTGTAGAAATCGGCAAATTCCTGTTGTTCCCGACCTTTAAATACGGCGGCGCGGTTATCGGTGACGTCACGCACTTCGCAGCCGCCGATGCGCCCATCCATGAAAGACAGCCAATCGCCGCCCTTTGAATATTCGCCTTCATTGATGATATCGAGGCCGAGTTCCTTTTGCCGGGCGACGACGCCGGCAATTTCCGATTTCAGAGCGCTTTCGAAATCGGCGGCGTTTTTGTCCAACTGTACCGCGATCGGCAAGCTGCCGGCATGGGTTGTCAGGATTTTATCGGTGCTGCGTTTCATCCCCGTTTCCTTTGTTTGGTATTTAATTGCCGGTTACTGTAATACCGGTGAACGGACCATCCAAGACAGGATCTCGATATTCGGGCGTCCGGATCACTGCGTAAAAAGGCATCGGAGGCGGCGTGAACAAAATGGCGGGGCCGGATTTTACATTGGAAGACGCGGCGCGCGGGCGTGGGTTTGGTTTGATTGCCGGTATCGACGAGGCCGGGCGGGGCCCGTGGGCTGGGCCGGTGGTCGCCGCCGCCGTTATTTTAACCTCCAACGATATGGATACGCGCCTCTTGGATGGGCTGGATGATTCTAAAAAGCTGAGCGCCGCCCGCCGTGAAGATTTATATGATGTGATCCAAGCTACGACCATTACCGGGATTGGACGCGCCGAAGTCGATGAAATTGACGATATCAATATATTGCAGGCGAGCCTGTTGGCCATGCGCCGGGCCGTGGAAGCGCTTAGCCAGACGCCGGATTACGCGCTGATCGACGGTATCTTTGCGCCGGGATTGGTTTGCGCCGAAGAAACCGTGGTGAAAGGCGATGGCCGTTCCTTTTCTATTGCCGCCGCGTCGATTCTGGCCAAAGTTAGCCGCGATCGGATCATGGTGGAACTTGCCGAACTTCATCCCGGATATGGCTGGGAGCGCAATAAAGGATACGGCACCAAAGACCACCGCCAAGGCCTCGAATTGCTCGGTTGCACCGATCATCACCGCAAAAGCTACAAACCCATAATCAATATTTTGGGTCTCTGAATGACCAATATACAAGATGTGGCGGGGCATAAGTCATTGAATCCAAATACTTCTTGACGCGGACTCCCGGTGGACTCACATTGCCGCCCGAAACCTGGGAGAAAAAACTGTGTTGAATCAAATCCTTGAAGGGGATTGCATCGAATTGATGCGCGCCCTGCCGAAGGGGACCGTCGATGTCGTGTTCGCCGACCCGCCTTATAATCTACAGCTCGAAGGCGAGCTCCTGCGGCCCAACAATTCGCGCGTTGACGGCGTCCAGAATGATTGGGATCAGTTCGACGGCTTTGCCGCCTACGATAAATTCACCCACGATTGGTTAGAAGCGGCGCGTCACGCGCTTAAACCCGATGGCACGATCTGGGTCATTGGCAGCTATCATAATATTTTCCGCGTCGGCGCCCAACTTCAGGATTTGGGTTTCTGGATGCTGAACGATGTGGTCTGGCGTAAAACCAATCCGATGCCAAATTTCCGCGGCAAGCGTTTCACCAATGCCCACGAAACGATGATTTGGTGCTCCCGCGATAAGAAATCCCGCTACACCTTCAATTACGAAGCTATGAAGGCGTTGAACGAAGATCTTCAAATGCGCTCGGACTGGTTACTGCCGATCTGCACCGGATCGGAACGCCTAAAAAAGAACGGGAAAAAGGCACATCCGACGCAAAAGCCGGAATCGCTTCTCCACCGCGTAATATTGTCGTCCACCAAGCCCGGCGATGTGATTTTGGATCCGTTTTTCGGCACCGGGACCACCGGCGCCGTTGCCCGTAAACTCGGTCGTAATTTTATCGGTATCGAACGTGACCCCGAATACATCGCCGCAGCCGAAGCGCGGTTGGAAAAAATCACAGGTCCGATGGAAGCCGGCCTTGTCGATACGCCAACGAAAAGAAGCGAACCTCGCATTCCTTTCGGTTGGCTTGTGGAACGTGGATTGTTGGAACCCGGAACGGTCCTCTTTGATCACCGCCGCCGCCATTCCGCCAAGGTTCATGCAGACGGATCGATCAATTCATCGGACCATCGTGGATCGATCCATCAAGTGGGCGCCGCCGTGCAGGGCGCGCCGGCGTGCAACGGCTGGCAGTTTTGGCATTTTGACCGTGAAGGCTCGCTGGTTTCCATCGACCTGCTGCGCCAGAAGGTCCGTGCCGAATTAAACTAAAATTATCGAGTGGGCGTCGGCGTATCCGTGGAATAGTCGTAAAAGCCGCGATTGGTCTTGCGCCCCAGCCAGCCCGCTTCGACATACTTAACCAGTAATGGGCACGGCCGGTATTTGGTGTCGGCAAGCCCTTCATGGAGAACCTGCATCACCGCGAGGCAGGTATCGAGGCCGATAAAATCCGCTAGTTCCAGCGGCCCCATCGGATGATGGGCGCCAAGCCTCATGGCGGTATCGATTGCCGTTACCGAACCAATACCTTCGTAAAGCGTATAGACCGCTTCGTTGATCATCGGCAAAAGAATACGATTGACGATGAAGGCCGGAAAATCTTCGGCGCTCACCGGTGTCTTGCCGAGCTTCTGGACGAATTTATCAACGGTTTCGAATATTTCGGGCGCCGTGGCGATGCCGCGGATCAATTCGATCAGTTCCATCAACGGCGCCGGGTTCATGAAATGTAGGCCCATGAATTTTTCCGGCCGGTCCGTTTGCGCGGCGAGCCGGGTGATGGAAATAGACGAAGTATTCGAGGTCAGGATCGTATCGGGTCCAAGGATCGGACAAATGGTGTCATAAATTGATTTTTTGACGTCTTCATTTTCGGTCGCCGCTTCGATCACCAGCTCGCATTTTGAAAGAACGTTGTTGTCGCTGCTGAACTCGACGCGCCCGAGCGCAGATGCTTTTTCAGCGTCATCCAGTTTTCCCCGGTTGACCAAACGCGTCAGGTTTTGTTCAATTTGCACCTTGGCTTTGTCCAGGGCGTCATCTGAAATATCGACCATGTTTACGGCGAACCCGGAAACCGCACACACATGGGCAATGCCGATGCCCATTTGTCCAGCGCCAACCACGCCGACGGTCTTGATTTCAATGCTCATGCCCAACCCTTTCGAGCCATAATAACTGTGAGCCGAATTTTATCCATCCAATTTCGCCGCCAATTCCGGTAAGGCTTGGAATAAATCGGCGACCAAACCATAATCCGCCACTTGGAAAATCGGCGCTTCATCATCTTTGTTGATTGCAACGATGACTTTGGAATCCTTCATCCCTGCCAAATGTTGGATGGCGCCCGAAATACCGACCGCAATATATAGATCCGGCGCTACGATCTTGCCCGTTTGGCCGACTTGGTAGTCATTGGGAACAAAGCCCGAATCAACAGCTGCGCGCGACGCCCCGACCGCCGCGCCCAATTTATCGGCAACCGCTTCCAGTAAATGAAAATTATCACCCGACTGCATGCCGCGCCCGCCGGAAATAATGATCGACGCTTGGGTTAATTCGGGCCGCTCTGATTTGGTGAGCTCGGTGCCGATGAATTCAGATATTCCAGGGTTATCCCCGGCGCTGCCGTTTTCAATAACGGCCTGGCTGCCGCCGGGTTCCGCGGCATCAAATGCCGTCGCGCGCACGGTTATGATTTTGGTGGCATCGGTGGATTTGACCGTGGCAATGGCGTTGCCCGCATAGACCGGGCGCTCAAACGTATCGCCGTCGATGATTGCCGAAATTTCGGAAATCTGCTGGCTATCCAAAAGTGCCGCGACCCGCGGCATCAGGTTTTTGCCGAAAGTGGTGGCAGGGGCTAAAATATGGCTGTATTCGCCCGCTAGCCCAAGGACCAGGGGGGTCCAAATTTCGGCCAAAGGATGTGCGTAGATTTCATCATCAATCAATATCACCCGCGCGACGCCATTGATGGCTGCGGCCTCTTCTGCGGCGGCGCGGCAATTGGCGCCGGCGACAAGCACGTTAACTTCGCCAAGCAGGACGGCGGCAGTAATGGTGTTAAACACGGCGCCTTTAAGGGAAGAATTATCGTGATCGCAGATGACAAGGACGGCCATTTGAATATCCTGGTTAGATTACTTTTGCTTCGTTCTTTAGCTTGTCGAGCAGTTCTTCGACAGAGCCGACCATAACGCCGGCCTCTCGTTTTGCCGGTTCCACCACTTTTAGCGTCTCAAGCCTTGCCTTTGTGTCGACATTTAAATCCGCCGGTGTCAGCGCGTCGATCGTTTTTTTCTTGGCCTTCATGATATTTGGAAGCGTGGCATAGCGCGGTGTATTTAGCCTGAGATCGGTTGTAATCACCGCCGGTATATCGATACGGATGGTTTCCAGCCCACCATCGACTTCGCGAATGACTTCGGCTTTACCTTCGCTTATTGTCAGTTTTGAAGCGAAGGTGCCCTGCGGCCATCCGAGAAGGGCGGCCAGCATTTGTCCTGTTTGGTTGGAATCGTCGTCAATGGCCTGTTTGCCCAAAATCACCAGCTCCACGCCTTCTTTATCGACGACTGCTTTTAAAATTTTGGCGACGGCCAAAGGTTCCAAATCATCGTCGACGACAACATGAACGCCTTTGTCGGCGCCCATCGCCAAAGCTGTTCTGATTGTTTCCTGGGCGCCCGCCGGGCCGATGGATACGGCGATCAATTCTTCCGCCGTGCCGGATTCCAGCATTTGCACGCCCTCTTCAACGGCAATCTCGTCGAACGGGTTCATGGACATTTTGACGTTGGCGGTCTCGACGCCGGTTTCATCGCTTTTGACACGAATTTTGACGTTGTAATCGATAACCCTTTTTACGGCGACAAGAACCTTCATCTTATTATTTGCCCTTTATTCCACGGTGCCAAAAATGGCTTGAACCAAAGCGTAGCGCCGATTTCGGGCGGACCATAGAAAGTTGGGTATGGGCTGTCAAACACATGAAAATACCGCCTTCATATGCCGTGTTCGCCGGGCGTCCAAAGGACATCTTTAGCGCCGCCGTCATTTGCGACGCGGGCAAGAACAAATAGTAGATCCGATAACCGATTGAGGTAGCTGATCGTAAACGGATTGACGATTTCGTTCTCAGTTAAGCTGACGGTAAGGCGTTCGGCGCGGCGAACGACGGTGCGCGCCAGATGCAAATATGCAGATGCCGGTGTGCCGCCCGGTAGAACGAATGACGGCAGCGGCGCCAGCGGCGCGTTGAATTGATCGATCTCATTTTCAAGTCGCTCCACTTGGCCGGCGGTTATTCTCAGCGCCTCTTCGCCGGCCAGGGTGGGGCGCGCTAAATCCGCGCCAAGATCGAACAAATCATTTTGAATACGCGCCAGCACTTCGTTTATGCCTTCGCACTGGTTGTGAAGCTGAGCGATGCCGATCACGGCGTTGGCTTCATCCACGGTGCCGTATGCGGCGACCCGAGGGTCATGTTTTTGAACCCGTTTGCCGCCCGCCAAAGAGGTTTCGCCGCCATCGCCGCCGCCGGTATAAATTTTGTCTAGTTTTACCAAATCAAAACTCCTAGCCTAATCCACAGAAAACACCAAATGTGTGATTAAGGCCGATTCGCATAAATTGACGCATGCAGGAGGACATTCCACCAGCCGGTTGTAAACTTCAACGATTTTCGCTGAATCTTAACTAAATAAATTTAAACAGGGTATTCCGTTGAATTTTGTGGTGCGGAGTTTCTCAGAATTGAGATTTCCCGGACGTATCTTCGATGGTTGCCAATCTGTCAGTGACGCTGGTGGTGAGGCGAGGTATTATAAATTGGGCAACAAACTTGGTGGAGGGCCGAATGTTTTTCGACCAAATCAAAGAGATAGACGGAAGTATCAAAGATCTACGCGATCACCTCAAAAATATTGGCGTGGCCGTTGATGAACATTTTGATCAATTAGACGATATTGCAGCACATATCATCGCACTTGAAGCAATCATGATAGAAGTGATTAAGAAAGTGGATATCGATGCGGATGCTGCCAAAGAATGGGTGCGCGAAAACACCGAAGAAAGCACTGGCAACGAAGGTGGCAGCAAAAAAGCACCAGCCGTGATCGATGAATTGGTCTACGGTAATAAAATCACACCAGTCGCGGCTTAAAAGCGGTTCAATCAAACCTTAAGTGCCCGCCGGATTATTCCGGCGGGCCGCATTATTGTCGAGATTGGTTCGGTGGATTGGCCGCCCGGCAGATTAGCCGCAACGAGAATAAGAGCAGCTGGAGCAAGTGTCACAGCCTTCCTGGCGGATCAGGCTGGCTTGCCCGCATTTCGGACATTGGCGGAAGCGGATGTCGGACACCTCGCCAGTTGTATCTTGGTTGACCACCCGGCGCGCTTCTTCCGCGTCCGCATACCTTTCCGGCGCCGGCAGGAAGCCGATTTTTATCATATGTTGTTCCATAACTTCGCCAATGGCCGCTAATAGGGACGGCACATATTTGCCGCCCATCCATTGGCCGCCTCTGGGATCGAACACCGCTTTCAGCTCCTCGACCACAAAGGACACGTCGCCGCCGCGGCGGAACACAGCGGATATCATCCGCGTCAGAGCGACCGTCCACGCATAATGTTCGGTATTTTTCGAGTTGATAAAAACTTCGAAGGGCCGGCAGCGCCCCTGGTCGTCAACAATATCGGCGAGCGTGATATAAATCGCGTGATCGCTTTCGGGCCATCTCAATTTATAGGTGGCGCCTTCCAGCAGGTTGGGCCTTTCCAAGGGCTGGAAAAGCGGGATTGGGCCGGAATCTCCTAAATCTTTGGGCTTCGCATTGGCCGGCCCCGGTGATCCGAGCGGGAGTTCCGGTTCCGGATCGTTATCCGCATTTTTATCGATCTTGTCATCATGTGCTACAAGCACGGCACCGGTCACTTCGTTAGGCCGGTAGGTGGTGCAGCCTTTGCAGCCAAGATCATAGGCTTGAATGTAGATGTCCTTGAAATCTTCGAAGGATATGCTTTCCGGGCAATTGATGGTCTTAGATATGGAACTATCTATATATTTTTGGATCGCCGCCTGCATGACCAGATGGTCGCGCGGCGAAAGATCTCGGGAATCGACAAAGAATTCGGTCAATGGCGCGGCTTCGCCTTTGAGCCGGCGGTAGAGCCGGTAGGCGTAATCGGTCACGATTTCGTCCCGGCGAGTGCCATCGGGATGTTGGACATGGCGTGTATAATTGAAGCTGAATACCGGCTCCAACCCCGATGAAACATTATCGGCAAGCAGCGAAATGGTGCCGGTTGGCGCCACCGAGGTCAGCAGGGCATTGCGGATGCCGTCGCTTCCGATATTCAGGCGCACATCTTCATCTAACCCGGCCAAGCCTTCGCCGCCCAGATAAGCGGCGGCATCGAATAATGGAAAAGCGCCTTTTTCGACGGCTAAATCGGTCGATGCCGTGTAAGCGGCCCGCCGAAACACCGACATCCAGCGTTCAGTCAGGCGTACGGCATCGGCCGATCCGTAGCGGACCCCGCACATGATTAAGGCATCGGCTAGTCCAGTAATCCCAAGCCCGATGCGCCGTTTGGCGCGGGCTTCGTTTTCTTGTTCGGCCAGCGGGAACTTTGAGATATCGATGGCATTATCGAGCATACGAATAGCGGTGGTAACAACATTACTGAGCGCCGCTTCGTCAATTAATGCGCCGGCTTCGAACGGGGCTTCGACCATGCGGGCAAGGTTGACCGAACCCAAAAGGCAGGCGCCATAGGGTGGAAGCGGTTGTTCGCCGCAAGGGTTCGTCGCATGAATGGTTTCACAATAGGACAGCGGATTAAGCGCATTTATGCGGTCGATAAATATGACGCCGGGTTCGGCATAGGCGAATGTCGCACGCATAATGCTGTCCCATAGCTCGCGCGCCGGTAGGCTCTTGTATTGGGTACCGTCGAATTGAAGTTGCCAGGTCGCATCTTCCTTGACCGCTTGGACAAAGGCATCGGTTACTAACACCGACAGATTGAACATATTGAGCCGGCCTGGCGTTTCCTTGGCGCTGATGAAATCAAGAATGTCCGGGTGGTCGCAACGCATGACCGCCATCATGGCGCCGCGCCGGGATCCGGCGCTCATGATCGTCCGGCACATGGCATCCCACACATCCATAAACGATAACGGGCCCGAAGCATCGGCGCCGACGCCCTTAACTGGTGCGCCCTTCGGCCGAAGGGTCGAAAAATCGTACCCTATCCCGCCGCCTTGTTGCATGGTTAACGCCGCTTCGCGCAGGCTTTGGAATATGCCCGACATGTCATCGGGGATATCGCCCATGACGAAACAATTGAACAACGTAACGTCGCGGTCGGCACCGGCGCCCGATAGAATGCGCCCCGGCGGCAAAAATCGAAAATCACGCATGACCTCAAAAAAGCGATCCTGCCAAAGGCTGGGATCGTCTTCAGGCGCCGCCAGCGCGGCCGCAACGCGCCGGAAGGTGTCGTCCATCGTCTTATCGACAGGGCTGCCACCCTGCGTCTTCAGACGATATTTCATATCCCAGATTTGTTGGGAAATTGAGGTGCCATTGGCCATTTAATCAACTCAGGTCGTAGGGCGACAAGGATCTGCCGACACTCGCCGACAGCGCCTGTCGGCACGGTCGGAACCATTTTACCCAGGGTAATTCATCTTATGGCCGCCGGTCAAGGAAAGGTTCATGGTTTGTTTCCACTTGTTTATCCCCAGCGACACATCGGATTAACATATTGGTTTAGATACGTTTTAACGTATTATGCCCGATGTTCACGAAGACCGAGCCGAGCTTTTCCACCGCTGACTCTATGGAATGCCGGATTTTATTGTTTGCGGCCCGGAAATGGCGTTTGGTGTGAAAAATTCACTTTCAAGCCTTGATGTTGCCGTTTCGATGCGCTCTTCCAGTTGCGTTAGAAATTCGCGGCGCTCCATACCCCCCGGCATCGGCGGCAGGAACTCGACAATAATATTACCACGAAATTTTTTGAAACTCCGGCGC
>JABMOP010000538.1 GCA_013204125.1 Rhodospirillales bacterium
CCCCAGGTGCTGGGCAACCCCGCCACATCATGGCTTTCCTTTACGGTCATCGGAACGCCGTGCAGCGGCCCCCAAATATTGTCTTTGGCCAGCGCCTTATCGGCGTTGCGGGCGCGGCGTTTGGCGCGCGGGATATCGGTCTGGATGATCGCGTTCAGCGCCGGATTATAGCGTTCCACGCGGCTTAGATAATGATCGAGCAATTCGGTGCAGCCGATCTTTTTAGACCGGATCATCCGAGCTAAAGAGGTTGCTGATTTAAATGCGATGTCGGTCATGGTCGCTCTCCCGCCGAAGGGTATTAATCTTATCCGTTCGGCCAAACTTTGGCGGCAATATCGCCGACCAAGCGCAACTTCGCCTGTTGCTCATGATGGGTCATGGTGGTGGCGTAATCGCCCGATGCGAAACCGCATTGCGGGCTTAGCGCCAATCGTTCCAACGGCACATATTCAGCGGCTTCGAAGATGCGCGCTTCGATGGCGGCGGCGTCTTCCAAGGTTCCGTCTTTGGTTGTGATCAGGCCGAGGACGACCGCTGTATCTGCGCCGACATATTTCAGCGGTGCAAAATCTCCGGCCCGCGCGGTGTCGTATTCCAGCAACAATGTGTCGTAATTGGTCAGGCGCGGAAATAATTCTTCGGCAATGCGCCCATAACCGCCATCGGCGAGGAAGCGCCCGCCCGGCGCGTTGCCGCGGCAAAGGTGGAGCGCTTTTGTGATGCCGGTGATGCCGTCAAACACCGAATTGTCGATTTCCGCGTCCTCGATCAGTTCGGCATCCAAATCGCGGCCCCAGGATTGGAAGGCATCGCGAATGCGAGGGTCAATGTGCCACTGGGCGTAATTGGGTGCATCCAGGTGGATATAATCACAGCCCGCTGCGATCAACTGTTCGACCACGCCTCGAATATAATCGCGCATGTCCAAAAGAAAATCCCTGCAAGTGGGATAGGCGGATGCCGAATGTTCTTTTTCCCACGCAACCCGGTGCCAGCTTGGCGCCGGGAACGTATATTTCGGCCGAACGGTTCCCGTGTGCTCGGCAAGGAACGGAAATTCGTCGGATACAATATCGAAGCGCATCCCCACTTTGTCGGTAACGAGCGAGCGCGGCCCCGTATCTTCGGTTATCAGCCCGCCATCTGATCCGTCGGGTTTCTTCCAAAGTCCCATCCAATTGGCGTCGGCTTCGACCGTCTCGAAGCCACTGACCGAGCCAAGCTCGGCTTCGCGGACGCCCATGGTGGCGATGAAATTGGGGCGGCGAAATTCGCCGTCGGTAAGCGTGTCGAGGCCTGCGTCTTCCTGCATCTGGACGGCCTCAACAATGGCGCGCTCGGTGATGGTCTTAAGTTCGCTATCGCTTAAATCACCGTCCCGCCAACACATTCGGGCTTCAATCAGGTACGCGGGGCGGAGCAGGCTGCCGACCACATCGGCGCGCGCAATTTTAGCCATGGTTTTGTGTCCTCATATGCCGAACATTTCCATCGGCAATCCGAAATGCAGCCGCCCGACACCACCGGCGAAATTCGGAAGCTGAGCCGAGATATGGCTGCGATACATGGCGGCATCGCGGAAATAACGCTCGATCCGCTGGCCTTTTTTCGATGCCGACGAAGACGCCGCGCGGAAGATTAACTCCACGGCATCACATGCCAGCCAGCCGGCGTTGAGCAACATGCCCCAAAGCCTTAAAGATTCTTCCGACGAAAAATGGGTGCCGTCGGCGGCCCAGCGCCGGCAATAATCCGTATACATATCCATGGCGCGAATGACCAAGGCTTCGGCCGAATCTGCTTTCAACAGGGCTTCGCCGAACGGGCGCTGCACATCGGGGCTATTTATCCATTTGCCAATCGGCATATGCCGGACGTCACGCGCATTGGCGATCAGCTCGAACTCGTCCAAGGCGGCCCGCGCGGCGCCGACTACCGGAATAACCAAAGACGCGTGATAGGGACCCATCAGGCGGCCCAAATACATCGGGTTGCCGTGCAGGCGGGTGCCCATGGTGCCATCCGAAATATCGCTTGACGACAACAATCCCGGCTGGCTTTCGATGACCATGTGGTCCGGCACGGCCGCCTTTACTTGGATGCTGTTAGATCCGGATGCGCGCATGCCCAAAACCAAATCGCCGCCCCAATCGTCTAAGATTTCGTAATCTTCGCGCGGCACGATAAAGGTCAAACCCTTGGGCGGTTTGCCGTCTTCTTGCAATACTGCGGTGCCGATAAAATGGGTGGAATAGGGGGCGCCGGATGAATACCCCCAGACGCCCTCGATCTCGTAGCCGCCTTTCACTTTTTTGCACGGCACCGGCACGCCGACCCGGTGCGGCGCGATGAAATGACCGTCATCGCCAAACACTTCGGCTTGCGCTTGTTCGGCCAATGGGCGGCGACCACTGCCGCGTGCGATGCGCCGAGCGCAAGGCACCAGCCGGTGCCGGGATTGCCGCGTGCGACTTCCATCATCACCCGGAAAAAAGTGGTGTAATCAAATTCATAGCCGCCGAACATGCGCGGCTGGAGGATACGGTAGAACCCGTTTTTCACAAAGGCATCTTGAACTTCTTGGGACGGGCAGCCACGCTCGTCGGCGGCGTCCTGATCGTCCCGGATCAATTCCCGCATATCAATGGCGCGGCGGATCAATTCAGCCGGCGTCAGGTCCGGTTCCGGTACAGGGATGGGTTTGCGGCCACCTTTAATGGCGGAATTTTCTTTTTCTTTGGTTGGCACCTTATCCCCCCCTGGGCCTTAAATTCTTAAAGCCGGTCTGTCATTCGGCCGGTCCCGGTATTTTGAAGCGCCGGGGCGCCCAGTTCAAGCCGCCTCTATCGGTTGCTTAGGCAGCCTTAGCCGAATTCATCAGGAAATGTGTGGTTGAAAAATATTGTCCTGGCGGTGCACACTAACCGACGACCGGAATATACGGATGCTAGGGAGAAAATTATGAGCCTGTTCAAATACAAATTTCGCCCACCCCATATGGGCAAATATCCGATGGAGCAGGTGAAACGGGTCGATCAGCCGACCACCCGCATTGATACCGAACGGGTCCCCCGCGTTCCCCTGCGCGCCGCCTTCTTCACCCGCCCAACATTCGGAGATTTGGGCGAACGGGTGCAGGGCGAGCGCAAGCGTTTCATGGCCAAGCATCCCTTGGGCCGCGCCATTGGCGATTCTCTGATGGCCAATGTTCCGCTTCAAGACGGCCCGGTGGCCGAAGACATTGCGCCCGGCACCGACGATGCCGAAGAAATGATGAAGCACATCAAGTCACTCGCCTATTTCATGGATATCGACATGGTCGGTATTTGCGAAATCCCTGAATATGCGTGGTATTCCCATGACGGCGAAGGCAACGAGATTACGCCCGACCACAAATACGCCATCGTTATGATTATCGATCAAGGTTTTGAGACGATGGAAGGCGCGTCCGGCGATGATTGGATATCGGGTACGCAAAGCTACCGCGCTTATCTTCGCGGCCAAGAAGTCGGCAATGTTGTTGCCAATTATATCCGCCAGCTGGGATATGGCGCGCGCTGTCATTCTTCGGCCAAGGGCCAAGTATTGCAAATTCCCTTAATGTTGCTGGCCGGGCTTGGCGAATTGTCGCGCATTGGCGAATTGGTGCTCAACCCCTTCTTGGGGCCGCGCATGAAAACGGCGGTCGTCACCACCAATTTGCCGATGACCTGCGACAAGCCAATCGATTTTGGTCTCCAGCAGTTTTGCGAAAGCTGTTGGAAATGTGCGCGCGAATGTCCGTGCAATGCCATTCCCTTCGGCGACAAGATGATGTTCAACGGCTACGAGATTTGGAAGCCGGATGTGGAAAATTGCGCCAAATACAGGCTGACCAATTCCAAGGGCTCGGCGTGTGGGCGCTGCATGAAAACCTGTCCGCTCAATAAAGTGGTGACCAAGGACGGCCCGTTATTGCAGCGCGCGGCAAGCTGGCTCGGCATCAACGCCCGCTGGCTCAAACCGATCATGATTCCCATCGCCGTCAAGCTGGACGATTGGCTGGGTAACGGAAAACGCGTACCGGGGCAGAAATGGTGGCTCGATCTCGAATACCGAGACGGCAAGCTGGTGCCGGCAAAATCCAACGAGCGCGATATCGATCCCAAAAAGAAATGGCCAAAGCAATTGCGCACCGCTATTTACCCGGCGGAAGATAACCCGCCC
>JABMOP010000539.1 GCA_013204125.1 Rhodospirillales bacterium
TCGTTGCGGCCATCGCCGCCGGTAAATGGTCAACCGAAAAAGACGCGCTGATAAAACAGAGCTCGGCCATTGAGCCGCTTTATCTGCGCCCACCCGACGCCAAATTGCCCGCCGGGCGCGGCTGATTGGCGGCGGCAGAGCGATGGAACGAGACCCAGCGGCTTCTTTGATTGAGTGTTCCCCGGTGCATGCAGGTGTTCTTGCCGAGCTGCATGGCGTGTGTTTCCCGGAACCTTGGGCGGCGGATGCGTTTCTCGGGCTGTTGAACCCCGGCGGCGCTTCCGCACTGATTTTGCATCCCGATGAAGACGGCGGCGAGCCGGCCGGCTTTATCCTTTGGCGGCTCAACGCCGACGAGGCTGAGATCATCACCTTTGGCGTCACGCCCAATTACCGTCGGCGGGGCTTTGCGCGAATTTTGGCCATTTCAGCACTGGACCGCAGCTTGAAGGCCGGCGCACAAAATATGTATCTCGAAGTCGCGGAGAGCAACACCGGTGCGCGCCGGCTGTATGAAAGCCTTGGTTTCAAGGCGGTCGGGCGCCGCCAAAACTATTATCATGTCCAAGGAAAAAGGATCGATGCGCTGGTTTATGCGCTGAGTATCAAAAATAGAGAATAAGCCAATATTAGCTAAATATAAATGGCTATTGCCTAAATAAGGCCGCTGCTATTTGTTGGTAAATGAAAGAATATTTATTCCAATAAACTTGAAAACTTATACTTGCTGTTCCATATAAAATATGGCGATTTGTATTGAGGGTTTAATTATATGTCTGAACAACATAACCATATTGAACTTTTGGAATTAACCACGGAAATTGTTTCCGCCCATGTAAGCAATAACACGCTTGATGTTGGTGAGCTGCCGCAGTTGATCCAAGATGTTTACCGGACCCTTTCCGGCGTTGGAGATATTCCGGGCACTGGCGAGCGCCCCCAACCGGCAGTTCCGGTCAAGAAATCGATCACTCCGGATTTCATCATATGTCTGGAAGACGGCAAAAAGCTCAAGATGCTCAAACGCCATTTGAAAACGGCTTATAATATGACGCCCGAAGATTACCGCGAAAGATGGGGCTTGCCCCGCGACTATCCTGTGGTTGCCCCTAATTACGCAAAACATCGGAGCAGCTTGGCCAAGAAAATTGGCCTTGGGACCACGCCCGGGCGTGGGCGCTCTTGATCCTAAATTATTGAGTGCTATCATTGGCCCGGAAAATTAAAAGCATATTGATGCCGCGCTGAGGCCGGAGCGAGGAAACCAGTGAAAGTTCAAGCAATACCATCAAGGCTAGAGAAAGTTTGTGTTGACCGCGGCATGAAAATGACCGGCCAGCGAAGAATCATCGCTAAAGTGTTATCCGAATCCGAAGATCATCCCGATGTGGAAGAACTGTATCGCCGGTCCATGGAAGCGGACCCGAATGTCAGTATCGCCACTGTTTACCGCACGGTTCGCCTTTTTGAAGAGGCCGGATTGCTCGACCGCCTCGACTTCGGCGATGGTCGCGCCCGGTATGAACCTGCATCCGACGATCATCACGATCATCTCATCGATGTAAACAGTGGTAAGGTGATCGAGTTTCACGATGACGAAGTCGAAAAATTGCAAATTAAAATTGCCGAAAAATACGGGTTCCGTTTGATCGGACACCGCATGGAACTTTACGGCACGTCCATCGATAAGGCCGAGAGCGGGAAATCCGATGAGTGAGGCCGATTGACGGCGCCCACTGAATTCACCTGGGCGAAATTTCGCATTGTCTAAGAATCTTTATATCAAGACCTTCGGATGCCAGATGAACGTCTATGATTCCGAGCGCATGGCCGATGTGCTGGCGCCGCTCGGCTATGTTCTGACCGAAGATGCAGATGCATCGGATATGATAATCTTGAACACATGTCATATCAGGGAAAAGGCAGCCGAGAAGCTATATTCGGAACTAGGCCGTTTGCGCGTTATGAAAGAGATGCGGAGCGCCGAAGGCAAGGCGACTATGATTGCCGTCGCCGGATGCGTCGCCCAAGCAGAGGGCGAAGAAATTTTAACGCGCGCACCTTTCGTTGATATGGTCTTTGGGCCGCAAAATTATCACCGGCTGCCTGAACTTGTGACAAAAGCAAACGATCGCGCGGGAGGGCGGGACGGTATAGCCGCCAAAGGCGTTGTTGATATTGAATTTCCGGCCGAATCCAAATTCGATCATTTGCCCGAAGTTACGGCCTCGTCATCATCGGCATTTCTTTCGGTCCAAGAAGGGTGCGATAAGTTTTGCACTTTCTGCGTCGTACCCTATACGCGCGGACCCGAATATTCGCGGGCCGTGGAGGAGGTGCTTGGAGAGGCGCGCATTCTTGCCGCCGGCGGTGTTCGGGAAATCACTTTACTAGGGCAGAACGTCAACGCCTATCACGGCGAAAGGGGCAGCCTGGGCGGGCTAGTTCGCGATCTCGCCGATATCGATGGGATCGAACGGCTTAGATATATTACATCGCACCCCGCCGATATGGATGACGAACTGATATCGGCGCACCGGGACGTGCCCGCCCTGATGCCGTTTTTGCACCTACCGGTACAATCGGGGTCCGATGAAATCTTAAGTAAGATGAACCGAAAACACACCGTCGATGATTATAGGAGGATCGCAGAGCGATTGTTTGCGGCGCGTCCGGGGCTAAAACTTTCGACAGATTTTATTGTCGGGTTTCCTGGTGAAACCGACCGGGATTTTGACGCCACCCTGACTCTCGCTCGGGAAATGGGTTTTGTGCAGGCCTACTCGTTCATGTATAGCCCGCGCCCTGGTACCCCCGGGGCGACGATGGCGGACCAAGTGCCGGAAAAGGTAAAACGCGAAAGGCTGGCCTCCCTGCAAGATCTTTTGAAGCAAATTCAAATTGAGTTTAACCAATCCAGCGCCGGCGAGATCATGGGTGTTCTATTTGATCGCCCAGGGCGAAAGCCCGGCCAATTGGTTGGGCGCTCACCCTATATGCAGCCAGTCCATGTGGATGCACCTTTGGAAATGATGGGCGAAATTGCCGATGTTCGTATCGCCGAAGTGCACACCAACAGCCTTGGCGGCGCGCTTTTAAGGCAATCGAAAGATGGGGCGAGGATCAGCACTTGAATGAGTCTTCTCACGTGGCGGAAGTGGAAACTCTACTTCTCAAATTTGATGATAGCAGTTTGCTGCCCGCGCTTTTCGGTAGCCACAATAGCCATCTTGCGCGGATTGAGCAGCAACTGAATGTAACGTTTAATTCGCGCGGCAACGAAGTGGTGATTTCCGGGCCTCGGGCAGCGGCTGAAACGGCGCGCGCGGTCCTCAATGATATATATGCGAGGCTGAAAAAAGGCGATGACGTGGACCCGGCAGGTATCGACGGCGCTATCCGCATGATTTCTGCAAATGGCGGGGCGAATTTGGCCGCCGACGACTTGGTAATCAAAACCCGCAAGCGGAGTATTCTGCCGCGCACGCCTCAGCAGGCCGTCTATTTGCGCGCCATCAACGACCATGATTTGGTCTTTGGCCTCGGCCCCGCCGGTACCGGAAAAACCTACCTCGCCGTCGCCAAGGCGATCGAAAGTCTTTTAAGGGGAGAAGTCGATCGGATCATATTATCAAGGCCAGCCGTGGAGGCCGGCGAACAACTCGGTTTTTTGCCGGGCGATATGCGTGAAAAAGTAGATCCCTATCTTCGCCCCCTTTACGATGCGCTGCACGATATGTTGCCCACCAATCAAGTTGCCAAAAAAATGGAAAA
>JABMOP010000540.1 GCA_013204125.1 Rhodospirillales bacterium
CCCTGCCACCTCAACCGGTCGATGCAACACATGCGTTAAATCTCTCTGCCGGCGTTTCAAACTCCAAGGTTTTGCGTGGCCGCTCGTTCAGCTGCCGCGGATGGCCAGCCACTCGCGGCCAATGATGGCGGCGCCGATGGCAAGTCCGGCCAGGTCGATCAAAAGAGAGAACTCGAAAGCATTTGCCGGCACCAAGACGGCAATGCCGGCCGCAACCACCAAAATTCGTGCGACGACGCCTATCGGACGGCCGAAATGGCCGGCGAATCCGATTGAAACGTACCAAATGCCGATAAATGACATGATTGAAACATAGATGATTTTGAACCATTCGCCCTGCATCAGAAGTTCCGGTGCAATCAGGAACAGGAACGGCACTAAGTAAGCAAACCAGCCGAAACGCATGGCCCAGAAGCCAGTCGCCATGGCATCCTCTCCGGTCAAGCTGGCGGCGGCATAGGCGGCAATGGCAACCGGCGGTGTGATCATGGACATCATGCCAAAATAAAGGATGAACAAGTGTGCGGCGATCGGGTTGATGCCGACCTCAATCAGCGAAGGTCCGACCAGCGGTGCCAGGACCAAATAAACCCCAACTGTCGGCATGCCCATACCGAGCAGGATGCATACAAACGCGGAAATCAGCATCAGGAGCGGCAGATTGGAACCGCCGATTTCCACGAGCTTGAGGGTCAAACCGAAACCAATGCCGGTTACGCCGATGACGCCGATGACCACGCCGGCCGCTGCACCGACCATGATGATATCGAGAACCGCGAACCCGGTATCGCGTATTGCGTCGATAACGTCTCCGATGGCCAGCCGCACGCCCTTGTAACCGAGCGTCATGCCGGTGACGAACATCACCGCCGTCGCCAGCAAGGCCGCTTCCTGGGGCGACCAGTTCCACCAAAACAACGCCAACACCAGCACAGCGAACGGTAAGGGGAAATGCCAACCGCTCCTGAGGATTGGCGCAAGCGGTGGAATATCTTCCTTCGCAACCGCTGCGATACCGCTGCGCGCCGCTTCTAGATCGGCGGCAATGAACAAAGCGGCGTAGTAAAGAATCGCTGGGATGGTGGCGGCGATAACAACCTCGGCATAAGAGATTTCGAGGAATTCGGCCATTATGAAGGCGGCCGCCCCCATAATCGGCGGCATCAGCTGTCCGCCGGTGGATGCCACGGCCTCAATAGCCCCGGCATGGACGCCTCTGTACCCAGCGTTGCGCATCATGGGAATGGTGACGACGCCGGTGGTGACGACATTGGAAACGGCGCTTCCCGAAATGGAACCGAAAAAAGCCGATGCCGTTATCGCGATCTTGGCCTGCCCACCCCGGTAGCGTCCGACCAGTACGATCGACGCTTCGGTAAAAAAGGCCGAGCCACCCGATTTAAGAAGGACTTGCCCAAAAAACACAAAGGCAATGACGATCGTGGTGACAACGGACAGCGGCGTGCCGAGGATTCCGGTCGGATCCCAAGACAGATAGTAAATAAGACTTTTGAATTCGATGGGCCGGCCGGATAATTCGCCGGGTAGTAAATGCCCAACCAGCGCGAGGACCAGAAAGATGATTACCAGCGCGGTCATTATCGGCCCAACCGTGCGCCGTACCGCCTCGGTCATCAGGACCATCACAACGGCGCCGGATACAAGCCCGTCCCAGGGGGTATCCGAAATCATCTCGGCCAATATGGGGTAGCGCACCGCCATATAGGCAGCTGCCGCAAAACTTGCGGCCGCGGCCGTCCAATCGTACCACGGCACGCCCGATATTCCCTTGCGCACCCGCAGGGAGATGAACACCAGCGGCAGTGCGAGGGCAAGGACGCCGGATAAAACTTGTTCCGTATAGAGCAGCAAACCACCGCGTCGATAAAGGTCCAACTCCCAGGAGATTGCGCCCAGCGTCAAGACAATCGCCAGCAAGCCGGAAAAACTATTTTTATTCTGTGCGTTGTCCTTCGCACCGATTTCGGCATCCATATTCAAATTTTAAATTCTCGAATTGAGTCCATTATCCGAATACACAATCCCCGTGCCCTGCGGTGAAGCGTCAGGCACGGGGATCATGCTGGTCAGTTCGGTTATTTAGGCGGCCACTGGCCGATTTCCTTGTAATATTTGATGGCACCCGCATGGTACTGGACGTTCGAGAGCGGCTTGGTCATGCGGTTGGGATTGAACGGCGCCAATCCGCGGAATGATTTCACCAAATCAGCTTTGTTGTCGTGCATCGCTTTGGCCACCTGGTAGACCAGATCTTCGGACACCTTGGCGTTGGTCAGCATCAGATAGTCGTAAGCCATGGCGTAAGTTGGCGCGAATACCCCAACCATGTTTTTAGCGGGCATGAGCGCCCCGGCGTAGGCAACCGGCACATGCTTGCGCACTTCTTGCATCGCGGCCGGCGAAGGGTCGAGGCCGATGAACTGGGTCGGCTGCTTGGCATCGGTTTCCTTCACCTTGCCAGCCGTGGTGACGAAGAAGAATACATCGGCCTTGCCGGCAGCGAATTCGTCGGCACTTTTGACCACGTTCGGAACCGGCACCTTGACCACATCGCTATAGGTGAGCCCGCCATTGGCCAGATAGCCGTTCATCAGAACGCCGATGATTTTCTGGGTGGCCCAACCAGACGGCACCCGCTTCCCTTTGAGATCGGCTACGGTCTTTATGTTTGAACCCTTGCGCGACCACATTCCGACCTTGAACGGCGTGAGCACCATCGCGACCTGCAGGCCCGGTTGAGGCTTGCCTTTGTAAATAGCGGTGCCGGTAACGGCGAAGTGGGTTTCCAGTTCGTTGGCCAGCGCGAATTCGAGCTTACCCGAACTGGTTAGCGGCACATAAACACTCGATCCGCCAAACGGCTGTTGACGAAGTTGATATTTGGTTTTCTGCGAAACAACTTTGGAAATTGCCGCCCCCGCTTGTGAGGTATAGGCGGTCTTGGTGGTTCCGATGCCGGCGGTTTGCGCCCAAGCCGATGAGGATAAAAGCATCACACCCGTTGCGATGGCAAATATGGCAGGTTTCATCATTACTCTCTCCCGAATGTTAAGATATTGACCCAGCGTACCACAAGCCGGCAACCCTGCAGGCTTTGCAAATAAAATAACGCACCGCGCTGAATTGTTTGTATCAACCCAGCCAATTATACACGTTTACGCCACACAAATCATCATTCATTTCAGGGCAAAGTCGCGCGGCAGCTGAACGAGCGTCGCACGCCGACTTTCTCTGACAAAGCCATTCAAAAGTTGATGCTGGCATTTAAATAAAGTTGGACCCGCCCATCGTCATCTTGATAGCGGCCAACAGCTGACCCACCCGCCAGCCAGCCAACGGTGAAATTTAAAAACGTATTTGCCGGTGCCTTGAGCTCCACACCGGCGCCCACGCTCACGGCGCTTTCGGTGCCAGGATCGCCTTCCGGTGGCCGTATCTTTTTCACCCAGCCGCCATCGACAAAGGTGAAAAAACGGCTTGAATAGTGGGCCATGGACAAAACGTCCGGGGCGGTCAGTTTTAATTGACCGCTCGTTCCCTTATCGCCGATCGTTTTGGCGTCTTCCAGGCCGCGGACCGAAGTCGGCCCGCCAAGCGCGAAGCCTTCAGAAGTTATCATCGGTTCCTTGGCGTACTGCCCGAATACCGCAGAGCTTATCGACCAACCCGACTTCCAGTCGAAGCCATGGGTGAGGTTGAAATTGAATTTACCATAGCGAGGATCGGAATTTGCCCGGTCCCTCCTGTAGTCGGCGCCGTCACCAGCCGCACCGACGGGCAGGTTCCGTATATAGCCAAATCCCAAGTTTAGAAGACCGATTGAGTTGCTGGCGTTGGCAAAGCTGTAGGAGATCGACAGGGGCATTCGAACGATCGAAGTTTGGTCGTCCTGGCCAAATCCGAAATCCTTGGTCCAGGATTTACTGATGGTAAAGCCATAGCTGGCGCTGTGGACGGTCTGGGACCCGCTTTCGGATATCGACAGAAACAGGTTTTGCATATAGTTCGGAGAGATCGCGTATCCCTTCAATTTGAATTTGGCGGGCGTCGACTGTGTCGCCGTTTGATTCTCATATTTTAAGTCATAGTAAAATCCGGATACAGAAAGGGAGTCCTGGAGTTTTTCGACCAGACCGGAAACCGGGACGGTGTAACTTCCAACGATCAATTTGGATGCCTCGGGATCGGTTGCCGAGGTTGTCACGGCGACGGTGCCGGTATGTTTGAGGCCCCATAGGTCTTTGTGCGCCAGGCTTGCCGTTAAATTGTAAAGGCCGGTTGCTCCGCTTCCCGAATTATCGGCCGCAAGCGAGCCGCTTAGGGCTTTCTCCACCGGCGGCGCCTTTGACGGTGGCGCGGCATAGGCGACGATCCGTTTATCGCTGGTCACCGTTACCAACGGAAATCCCGCTTCGACGGTACGCAGGATCGGCAGCAACCGACCGTTGACGGACACCTGCGCCGCAAATATCGTCAAACCCTTCGGCACCTCTCCGGGCACCAGCGGTTTACCGTCGGGACTCGCCCGCGCCGGAACGAGACTGCCATCGGGCTCCACCTGGAGCGGTTTAATTGTGCCTTCCGCGTCGATCTTGGCCCACACGATGGAACTGTCAGCGATTTTCTCGACTGCCGCGACCTGGCCTTCCACATTGACGACTTGGGCCGGGGTTATCGTTCCATCGGGCTTCACAAATATGAGGATTACTC
>JABMOP010000541.1 GCA_013204125.1 Rhodospirillales bacterium
CGACCGATTTGCCATTTTCCGCTTAAATTACAGTCATATAGCGGCTGTATCGCGCCAGACTTTGCTGTATGCGATGCCGGGGAAATGGGGATTCTGCGATGGTAATTGATGAAAAATTTTATGGCCGTCTTCATGCGCTCGTGGTTAATAACGAGCAGAGCATGATTTCGATCATTTCAACCATTCTCCAATCAATGGGCGTCCAACATATTGAACGCGCTCTTGATGGGGAAAAGGCCTTAGCCTTGCTTCAAGATGATCCTGAATACACGGATTTTATCATTTGCGATTGGACCTTGCCGAAAATGAGCGGTTTGGAACTTCTCAAAAATGTTAGGAAAACTAATTCGAAAATGCCATTTCTAATGGTTGCGTCTTCGGTCATACCAGAAGATGTGAAAGCCTCGGTGGAAGTCGGTGTTAGCCAATATCTGGTCAAACCGTTTACGGCGGATGATTTAAAAAAACGGGTTCGCACGATGATGAAGGTGCTCGTCTCATAGGCGTCTTTTAAGCGCCCTCTTAGCCAGTATTTGTAAATTGAGCCTTGCTTTGCCCGCGCGTCCAAGAAAAAATCGCTCCCATGAGTGAAATTCAAGACATCGTTATTGTCGGCGCCGCCAGGACGCCCGTCGGCACCTTCAACGGCTGCTTCGCCGCCACCCCAGCCCATGATCTGGGCACCGTCGCTATTGCCGAAGCTTTGGCGCGCGCCGGGGTCAAGCCAGATGAAGTGTCGGAAGTGGTCATGGGCCAAATTTTATGCGCCGGCCAAGGCATGAACCCGGCGCGCCAGGCGGCCATGAACGCAGGAATACCGGCCCTAAAAACCGCCTACGGCATCAATCAAATGTGCGGATCGGGGGTGCGTTCCGTCGCCCTCGGCGCGCAGGCCATTCAACTTGGCGATGCCGATATCGTGGTTGCCGGCGGCCAGGAAAACATGACCCTCGCACCTCACTGCGCACCGATGCGCGCCGGCACTAAAATGGGCAATTTCGAATTTGTCGACACCATGATTAAAGATGGGTTGTGGGACGTATTCAACGGCTACCACATGGGAATTACCGCTGAAAACGTCGCCAAGCAGTGGCAAATTTCGAGGGATCAGCAAGATGAATTTGCCGCCCGCTCGCAAGCCCGCGCCGAGGCCGCCCAGAAAGATGGTCGCTTTAAAGATGAAATTGTCCCAGTGACCGTCAAATCCCGTAAGTCGGAAATTGTCGTAGATACGGACGAGCATCCGCGTCCCGGCACCACGGCGGCCGATCTGGCGAAGTTGCGCCCGGCGTTTGACGCCGAAGGCACCGTGACGGCGGGCAATGCATCGGGCATTAATGACGGCGCCGCGGCGCTGGTATTGATGTCCGCTGAAAATGCCGAGACGCGCGGGCTTGAGCCGTTGGCGCGTATAAAATCATGGGCCACCGCCGGCATCGATCCTGCAATTATGGGCGCCGGCCCGATCCCGGCGAGCATCGCGGCCCTCGAAAAAGCCGGCTGGTCCAGCGGCGACCTTGAACTCATCGAAGCCAACGAAGCTTTCGCTGCGCAATCTTGCGCCGTGGTTAAAGAGATGGGCTGGGATACGGAAATCGTCAATGTTAATGGCGGCGCCATCGCGCTCGGCCATCCGGTCGGCGCGTCCGGCACGCGCATTTTAGTCACCCTGGTCCACGAAATGAAACGCCGGGATGCAAAACGCGGCCTCGCGACATTATGCATCGGCGGCGGCATGGGTATCGCCATGTGCATCGAACGTGATTAGGGGGTATCGCCATGTGCATCGAACGTGATTAGGGGAAAATCCCAAAAAAATGGCCCGGATAAAACATCCAGGCCAAGTCAGTTTCAGGGAACGTTGCCGGGTCGGTAGGGCCCCGGCAAATCCGGCGTTGCCGCCGAGCGAATGTCAGATGTATTCCGGCATTCTAGCGGCAACTCCAAGATTAGATTCGACGGATTTCACCCCTGGGATGTTTTCCGCCGCAATGCGCATCGCTTCCTTGGCTTCTTCAGATTCAACAAAGCCCCAATAGCGGACAATGCCATCCTTAACGACGATGTTGTAGGTGGATGCAGAAGACCACGGATGTTCATTGAATTCCTCGAGCAGCGATGTGCGGATAGCCTGATCTGATGGCGACGCTTCCTTCGGCGCCTTATCTGTTTGGCCGATCAACGCCTGGATCACATTGGCCCGGCTGACAATGCCCATCAGTTTACCGTTATCAACAATCGGCACACGCTTGATTCTCTTTTTCTCAAGCATTTCAGCGATGCTGTTAATCGGTGTGAAGCTCGGCGCAGTGACAACATCCTTGGTCATCACGTCGCGGGCTTTACGCCCGTGTAATTTGGCATATTCCGCTGGAACGTCGGATGGATCACCGAGGAAACTCAGCCACCAGGAGCGACGCACCTCGTTGTCGCCAAGCACCCGATGGACAAGATCACCTTCGCTGACGATGCCAAGAATTTTGCCGTTTTCGTCAACTACAGGAGCGGCGCTGATCCTCCGGTTAATCAGAAGCTTTGCGATCTCGGCCACGGTTTGGTCGGGCCCGACGGTGATTACATTTGTAGTCATGATATCTTTGGCAAACATTTTTACCTCCTAATGCCGGCCGGTTGAGATGTCTTGGAGGCGTTGCCCATTTTCATTGCAGTGCCTCGCTTTGTGCCATTCCCGAACTGCCGGAAATGTTTCCGATTTCGCGGTGGATCAATTGCCAGCGAACGCGGCTTTGAATGTCGCCGGAATCCAATAATTCATCGGCGCGCTGCGCCGCTTCTACTGAGGCACGGGCACCGAACCGATCGATAAACCGTACCGCAGCGGCGCGGATTTTATCCAAATCTGTTGAATCGTTTGCTGCCGCGCGGCAACTTGGAACGGTTGCGCACGCCCCACACTGGAAAAGTGGTGTATTTGTTTGAAACATTTCCATCTCGTATTTCCAAAGTATCCCAGCTCGTTATCCCAAGCATTGTTGAGTTTAGGTATCCGCCGCCGTCCGCGCTTTGATTTTGATCAAACTGAAATAAATCTTTGCCTTTGCCCTTGATCATGCCAATTTAGGGGTAAGAACTGCGGGGGAAAGCGTTTAAGTGCATTCGGCTTCGCCAATCTGGATGGTTGTTGGTGGTTAAAACGGAGAAGAACTAGATGCCGAGCTCTGAGGGAACGTCAAAAAAATTAAACTGTTTTACCTGCCAACGCCGCGAGCGCAACGAATGGTGCGTGCTGTCGGACGAAGAGCTGAAAATGTTGGATCGCGGCCGGGTTACCAAGGAATACATGCCGGGCGAAGTCATTTTCCACGAGGGCGATGCCTGCCGCGGGGTGTATTGCCTAGAAGTAGGGCTTGTCGGTGTCCGCAAGTCCAATGCAGATGGGAATTCGATCCTGCTTCACCTTAACAATCCCGGTGATACGATGGGCTACCGCGCCCTTCTAGCGGGCGAAGAATACCGGGCCAGCGGCGAAGCGCTGGAACCAAGCCGGGTCTGCCTGATTGATGCCGCGACGGTGCGCACGTTATTGACCCATAATCCGGCGCTTGGGCTGAGGTATCTAACCCGTGTTTCTCAGAATTTGGGATCGGCGGAAGAAAAAATTCTGCACAACGCCACCTTTTCGGTTCGCGCGCGTTTCGCCCATTTGCTGACAGTTCTGGTGGATCGATATGCGGAATCAAAAGACGAAAGTCCGGTTGAGTTTGAATTGCCGCTGTCGCGCCATGATTTGGCGTCGATGATCGGCACGACGCCGGAATCCATGTCACGGACCATTGCCAAAATGGAACAGGACGGCATCGCTACATTTTCAGGCAGGCGGGTAAGCATCCCCCTGCTCGAAACACTGGTTCAAGAGTTTGAACCGGAGCATTTCATTTAATTTATTTCGTCTCGCTTGATTAGTGGGCCATCAAAACCGGGACGGTCATGTGTTCGAGCATATGCGCCGTCACCCCGCCCAAAACCAATTCCCGCAGTCGCGAATGGCCGTAAGCGCCCATAACGAATAGATCGACGCCTTTATCGGCCGCGCGGGACAGCAGAATATCGGCAACGCCAATATCGCTGACGGCGATGGATTGCGCTTCGGCGGTAATGCCGTGGCGGGCAAGATGCAGACTGATATCGGCGCAAGGGATTTCGCCGTGATCGCCCGTCCCTTCCGGATTGACGGCGATAATATCCACGTGATCCGCCTTGGATATCAGCGGCAGGGCGTCATGGACGGCGCGCGTTGCTTGGGCGCTTGAATCCCAGCCAACCATGACCCGTTTGCCGAGGCTTTTCATCTTTCCGGCATAGGGAACGACAAGAACCGGCCGCCCCACCGATAAAAGCACGCCATCCGGTAGATCGCGGCCATTCATCGAGGTGTCGGGATTGCGTTGGCCAACAATCAGGAGGTCGCAATAGCGCGCGTGTGTGCGAATGGAATCGGCGACATGGCCTTGCGCGCACCGCCATTCAGACTCAATACCTGCTGTTTCAGCGGCTTCTTTGAAATCGGTCTCGGCTGCCGCCGCCTCTTCTTTGCCGGATTTAATCTGTTCTTGGAAATAATCACTTGGCAGCTGAGAGTAATCTTCGATGGTCGGGATGTATGGGGTGGGCATCACGTAGAGGCCGGTTAAATGCGCGCCGTGCTGCTTCGCCAGATCGGCGGCAATTTGTACGCGCGTCCTGCTTGTCTCGGACCAATCTACGTGAACAAGAATATCTTTCAGTCCCATTTTTTCATTCCTCCAAATGCCCGGCCCATGATCTCCGGCGTCATCTCACAGACCGGATAATATGATTTGGCGTCATCTCACAGACCGGATAATATGATTTTCGAAGCGCCGCTTCATTGACGGAGGTCAAATACGTTGGGGCTTAGCGCGCACATGATGAAGGTCGGATAAAGCCCTAAAAAAAGGGTCACATGTCCGAGGTATTGGACGCACCGAACAAGAGCCGCGCAGAGGCCGCCATGTTGAAAATGGAACCTGGACAGCAGCCGGACCGGCAACAAGAAATCATCGAATTTCTATCACGCCCCGAAACGTACGGGCTTGCGGGCTCTGCGCCAGCCGGTGTTGAAATCATTAAGACCCATATCTCGTTGGTGTTTCTTGCTGGCGAACGCGCCTACAAGCTAAAACGCGCCGTTGTCTTTCCCTATCTGGATTTTAGGACCCGCGCCGGGCGCAAGGCTGCGTGCGAGGAGGAACTGCGTCTTAACCGGCGCACGGCGCCCGATCTTTATTTGAAGCTCGAACCTGTGTGCCGCCGCGCCGACGGATCGCTCAGCCTTGGCGGCGAAGGAGAACCGGTCGATTGGTTGGTCGTCATGCGCCGCTTCGATCAGGACATGCTTTTTGACCATTTGGCTGAGCGTCAGGAATTGAGTATCCCGCTGGTGGAGGACCTGGCCTGCGAAATTTATCAATTGCATCAGGCAGCGCAAATTTACGTCGACCGCGGCGGCGCATCCCAGACAAAAAAGATTATTACCAATAACGAGGCCTGTTTAAAAACCTATGGCGGCAAAAATTTGCCACTTAAAGAAATACTGGAATTGAGCCGCCGCTCCAACGCGCGGCTGCAACAGGTGGCGCCATTGTTGGACGGCCGCCGGGACGAGGGATATGTGCGCCAATGCCACGGCGATTTACATTTACGCAATATCGTCCTTATTGATGGCCGGCCGGTGCTGTTTGACGGCATCGAGTTCGCACCTGATTTTTCCATCATTGATACCATGTATGATTTGTCATTTCTGCTGATGGATTTGTTGCATAAGGAGCTCTACGGCGAAGCCAATGCCGTCTTTAACCGGTATATGGATTTGAGTTCTGATCTGACCGGCTTGGCTTGCCTGCCGCTGTTCCTATCTATGCGGGCCGCTGTTCGCGCCCATGTTGCCGCCGCCGTTCGAGGCACCGACGATGCAGCGGCATATCTCGATCAGGCGCTCGCATATTTAGAGCCTGGGACGCCCCGCCTCACAGCAATCGGCGGTTTGTCGGGAACCGGAAAATCTACAGTAGCGGCGCGTCTTGCCCCTCGGCTGGGCGCTGCGCCCGGCGCTTTGGTGCTGCGCAGTGACGCTATCCGTAAGCGCCTCGCCGGGACCAATTTATTTGAAAAGCTGGATTCCGCCCAATATTCCGAGGAAATGACCGAACAGGTCTATGCAGCGATGATCGATGGCGCCCGCGTGGCCCTTGAAGGAGGCCACACGGTCATTCTGGATGCGGTGTACGCCAAGGCCCAGCAACGTGAAGCCGTGAGCCGGCTGGCCCGTGAAACGGGGGTGGAATTTCAAGGATATTGGCTGGAAACGCCCTTAGATGTGCGCGAAGGGCGTGTTTTGGAACGAAAAAAGAACATTTCCGATGCATCCGTCGAAATAGCGCGCCGGCAGGACGACTATGAGCTCGGCCGCATGGAATGGACCTTGGTCGATGCCTCTAAAAAGCTTGAAACCCTGGAACAAACCCTCATTTATAAAATCAAGGGCGATGAGCGCTGAAATGGCGATGTTCAAAGGCGTTTAATTAAATTCCCAATCTGTGACGACGATCACAGAGAAACCCGCTGAATTACGATAGGGTTTCAACATTATTAGTGTTCGTGACCGGTGTTCCATGACCGGGCGCGGAAAGGCAAACCGCCGGAAACGGCGGGACGCAAAGTCACCGGCCTAAAGCAAATGCGCTACGGCAGCGGAACCGCAGAAAGGAAAAGATTATGGAAATAGGACTAAGCGCAGGCGTACGCACCAGCCTCCAGGCGACGCAGAAAATTTCTGCTCTGCTGGGCCGGACCCAAGAACGCATATCGACGGGTCGCAAATACAATTCAATCGTTCAAAATCCGATTGCCGTTTCTCTGAGCAATAGCCTGTCCAACAGGGCCTCAGATCTATTGACCGTCAAAGATACCATCGGTCAGGCGGCGAGCCGCCTGAACACGACGGCGCATGGATTGGACGCCATTAATGGCACCTTGGATCAACTCAAAGCGGTTGCACAGCAATACGGAACAACCAATTCCGCGACCGAGAAAACGGCGCTCAGCGCCCAGTTTGATGAGCTTAAAAATCAGCTTGATAATTTTGCCAGAGATTCTTCGTACGGTGGAACTAACCTGATCGACAATCCGGCTGATAATTTGAACGTTATTTTGAATGAGGACGGCTCATCGCAGTTAACCATAACCGGTCAAGCCAGCGATGCGACGACCCTCGGTGTGGTCGTCACCGATTCGTCCACCATCGATGCGGCGAAGGCGCAAATCCGTTCTACAGCACAAGCCATCGGGACCCAAGGCGCCACGATTGCAATTCGCGAAGAGTTTACAACAAATTTGGTCAACACCTTGAAGGATGGCGAGGCGAAGCTTGTTGAAATTGATCTTAATGAAGAGGCGGCAACGACGCTTTCTCTGCAAACCCGTAATCAGTTGTCCATTGCCGCGACGGCGATTGCAGTGCAGTCCGAACGGTCGATCCTGCAGCTGTTTTAAATCGGGTGAGTTCGCCGGGCTAATTCTTTGGCCTTGACTGTGGCCACTTGAATCACAAATTATCGATTATAGGAAATGAGATGGCGCGCCCGTGGGGCGCCGTCTTGTATTGTTTGGTTGCTGGAGCGCCGGTTTAGGGCTTTTGCAACGCTTGGCTCTCTTGCTTAGATGGAGGAGATTGGCATGTCGCGCGTTCCCGTATTTAACAGCCCCCTTTTGCTTGGCTTCGATCATTTCGAGCAAATGCTCGACCGTATAGCCAAAACGTCTTCCGACGGGTATCCCCCGTATAACATTGAACAGGTCGGTGAGGAGCAGCTACGTATCACGCTGGCGGTCGCCGGGTTTACCATGGACGATCTGGAAGTGACCATCGAAGACAACCAACTGGTGGTCCGCGGTCGGCAGGTTGATGACGATGATCGTCACGTTTATTTGCACCGCGGCATAGCGGCGCGGCAATTTCAGCGTAGTTTCGTGCTTGCCGAAGGGATCGAGGTAGACGCGGCGCGTCTGCAAGATGGGCTATTGCATATCGAATTAACGCGCTCCTTGCCTGAGCCGCAAGTGCGTAAAATCAAAATTGAAAAAGTTGGTGACGAGAATTCAAAACCACAGATGATAGACGTCGAATAGGTTTTAGGCGGCGCGGTTTGCTGTCTTTTCGGTCAGCAAAGAATAAAGGGCTTCGGACGTGTCGGAGCCGCGCAGTTTGTCACACACGGATTTGTCACGCAGCAAGCGGGAAACCAGGGCCAGCGCTTTGAGATGATCTGCGCCCGCCGATTCCGGGGCCAGCAATAGGAAAATAAGATCGACCGGCCGCTCGTCGATGGATTCAAAATCAACCGGTCGTTCCAATCTGGCAAATA
Organism: Rhodospirillales bacterium; assembly: GCA_013204125.1. Classification (GTDB taxonomy): domain Bacteria; phylum Pseudomonadota; class Alphaproteobacteria; order Rhodospirillales; family UBA2165; genus JABMOP01. The sequence continues at coordinate 8,403 of JABMOP010000541.1, forward strand.
ATCCAAATAAATTTTCCAGCGAATTCAGCTTGCCGTGGGGTATGGCAATGCCATCGCCGACGCCGGTTGTTCCCAGCTTTTCCCGTTCCAGCAAAAGTTCAAATATGACGCGTTCGTCTTTGCCGGCAACCTCGGATATTTTTTTCGATAATTCCTGAAGCGCCTGCTTTTTACTCGTAACTTTCAAGTTAGCGATGACGCTTTCTGGCTTAATTAGATCGTTAATTTCCATAACTGACGTAATATTCCTTAGGCGAATTTTATGGGTTGGCCATCTTGTGACCAAATATTGCCGCTAATAATTTATTTTGGTCTTACAAACCGCTTCGAACGCCATCCCCCGACCGAATATATCCGCCGCCAGCAACCTTTGCCGACGTAAGGCGGGCATGGTTTTAATTTGTAAGGTAAATCGGCCTATTCAACATTTTTGATGATAATGGTGGTTCCAATCTGTTCCAAGGGACGGTAGAGAATTCTATACGAATGCAGGTCCAGCCCAGATCAGCCCGCGCGACGGGACGTTAAGTTGCCATCCACCTTGTGTCAAGCGCGTTGCTAATTCGTTGATTTCAAACGGATATTAAGTCATTTGGAATACAGATTTTTTCTCTCGGCGGCGCTGAACCGATGACGGGATACGCATGGATTCCCGATATTTTGCGACTGTTCTGCGGGCAATATCAATACCCTCGTCATTCAAAAGAGTTACCAGCTTGTCGTCCGAAAGGATAGCGTCCACCGGCTCGCTATCGGTCAGAGATTTGATGCGGTGCCTGACCGATTCGGCCGAGTGATTTGCGCCGCCGATCGACGAGCCGATTGCCGAAGTGAAAAAATATTTAAGCTCGAAGATACCGCGCGGGGTATGCATATACTTGTTAGACGTCACGCGGCTTACGGTACTTTCATGCATCTCGATTTCTTCGGCGATATCCCTTAACACCAATGGTCTGAGATGCTGAACGCCGTGCCGGAAAAACGCATCCTGTTGAGCTACAATCTCGCTTGCAACTTTCAATATGGTTGTCGCCCGTTGATGGATCGATTTAACCAGCCAATTGGCCGATTGAAACTTGTCGGCTACGTAATTGCGCTCGTCCTTGGTGCGTACCGCGCCGCACACTTCGGTATAATAGCTTTGATTGATAAGGACCTTGGGCAAGGTATCGCTGTTAAGCTCGACAATCCAAGTGCCGCCGGAACCGGCGCGCATAATAACATCGGGGGTTATGGCCTGCGCCAGTACATTTTCGAAACGCTCGGTCGGATGGTGGCTAAGTGCCCAAATCTCGTCAATCATTTCTTTGATATCTTCAAGATCCACGTTGCAGAGCTTGCTGAGGGTTTGGTATTCGTGAAGTTTTAACAGTTCGACATTTTCCAATAGCGTTGCCATCGCCGGGTCCAGACGGTCGCGTTCGCGAAGCTGAATGGCCCAGCACTCGGTCAGGCTGCGGGCGTAAATGCCGGTTGGATCAAATTGTTGAAGCCTGACGAGAACGCTTTCCAGCTTTTCATGATCGCAACCGAGGCGGTCGGCGGCATCAATCCAATCTTCTGGAAGGCGCCCATTTTCGTCCAACATATCGGTCAAATGAACAGCGATCATGCGGTCTGCTGGATCGGCGATGTCCATGTTAATTTGATTGATAAGGTGGTCGCGCAAGGTGATATCCTGTGACAGGGTTTGCTCGACGCCATAATCACCGCCATCGAACCCAGATTTTCCGCCGGCTCCCCAATCAGAAAACGACGCTGACTCTTCCGCGCCACCACCGGCAGCGCTGCTGCCGTCGCCGTCCCATACATTTGTGAAATCATCCATATCCAATGATTCCAAGCCTTCTTCGGTAACGTGTTCGTCGCGCGATAGGTCTATGGTCTCAAGAGCTTCCGGGCCATCAGAGCCGCCAACGCCGTCTTCGCCTTCCGCATCGGATGATTTCTCAGATTCCGGAGATACTTCCTCCGGCAATGCGCCATCGCTTTCGTCGCGTTCCAGCATCGGGTTCTCGGCCAATTCCTGCTCGATAAATTCGCTGAGTTCAATGTTGTTGAACTGCAGCAGCTTGATCGCTTGCTGAAGTTGGGGCGTCATCACCAGGGACTGGCTCTGCCTTAGTTCTAATCTTGGGGTTATCGCCATGGGTTTGCCGGTTTTATAAACTAAAACCGTCCCCCAAATAGACGCGCCGGACGTCTTCGTTGCCGACGATATCATCGGGCTTGCCTTCCATCAGGACCATCCCGTCATGGATGATGTAGGCCCGGTCAACAATGCCAAGCGTGTCGCGAACATTGTGGTCGGTAATTAAGACGCCGATCCCGCGATCTTTCAGATGGGAAATAAGATCGCGAATGTCGTTTACTGCAATTGGGTCAATTCCGGCAAGCGGCTCATCAAGCAGGACAAAATTTGGGCGAGATGCCAGGGCGCGTGCGATTTCTACCCGCCGCCGCTCGCCTCCCGATAGCGCCAGCGCCGGGGTGCGGCGAAGATGGGATATGGAGAATTCGACAAGCAATGCTTCCAACATCGCATCCCGCTGTTCCTTGGAATCTCTGGTAACTTCGAGCACGGCCCGAATGTTTGCTTCTACGGACAGGCCGCGAAAAATTGACGCTTCCTGCGGTAAATATCCAATCCCCAATCGCGCACGTTGATACATAGGTAGATCGGTGATGTTCTGACCATCCAAATGGACGGCGCCGTAATCGGGTGAGATCAGGCCGGTTATTAAATAGAAGCAGGTGGTCTTGCCGGCGCCGTTGGGTCCAAGCAATCCAACCACTTCACCGCGGTCGATAGCGACCGTTACGCCGCGCACAACGGGGCGTTTATCGAACCGCTTTCCTAAATTATCGGCCATCAGTCCGTGCATTGCCTCGGAAACAAGGCGCGGTTGATGTATTTCGGGCACATTCTCGCTGCCGTTGATACGCGGTATGTCGTTATGATCGCTCAATTACGTCTCTCTCTTCGGCTTCCATTATTGTACTTTGCCGCCGGTGCATAATACAGCGTTTGGCTTCAACGCCGTTGCGGTAATATTAACCCGCGTACCCGTTTTTTAGGTTTTTCAGATTGAGGCCCGCCTGAGCCCGATGATGGACCATTGTCAGTTAACAGCTTACTAATCCCGGTGTTTACGTTTATTTCAGCTTTGTCACCGGCGAGTTGGCTTCCGCCGCGCGTGATGCGCACATTGCCGACAAGGGTCGCCATTCCAGAGGGTACATTGTAAATTCCCTTATCGGCGCGAACCGTGTCTTGATCGGTCAAAATGAATACATTGTCGAAGGCGTGTACTTCGAAAATTTCAGATTTCCCTTTAGCGGTTTTCCGGAACTTGGCCTGCAATACGTCGGCGCCGATGGTTTTCCCGTCGTGGAAGGCTTTGGCATTGCCCCGTGCGATAGCTTCCCCGGCGGTTTCATAATATTCCATTTGCCGGTCCGCGGTTATGATGTTTTTCCCAGAGGTGTAAATTACTTTCTTACCGCTCACCACAAGAACGGCTTTTTCCAAATCATAGACCGCCGTCGCGCCGACGATCGATTCTGCCGGCGATTTGATGCGAACGTTTCCGGCGGCATCCAACCGAGATAGGTCGGTTCCCCGCTGCCCGTTTATTTTGCGGTAAAACGCGCGCAACACTTCGGCCGTTATGCTTATCTGCGATCGAACCGCACGCGCATTGCCGCGGGCGATGAGCACTTCATTGTCCTGCTGCCATTCGATGCCGTTATCGGCGAACACCTCGATCGGTTTATTACGGTCTCCGCTGGCAAAATTAATGGATTGGCCGCCGGCGCCATTCGATATCAAGGAAATAAGAACAATCGGGAGAATGATTGCGAATGTGAGGCGGCCAACGCCTAGCCAGTGACGACAAATCATTTCTGGGCTTCCAAAGCCGCCGGATAAATAGTGAGCTTCGCTTTGCCGGTAAAAAACATGCGCGCGCCGCGGTTTTCAATTTGAAATCCCTCGGCAGCCAGTTGTCCAAAGGGGCCTTGGCCGCGCACCGGCTTTTCGCTCCTGGCCATCCCTCGGGCCAGATCGATTTGGGCCTCCTCGGTTTTAAATTCATAACCGGAATCGTGGAATAAATTTACCGCACCGTTCAAACGCAAGATTTTTCCGAGTTGGTCAAAACGGCCTGAAGTAGCGGTCAGCACCAGCCACGAGCCGTCCCGGACGGCGAGGTCCGCCTTCGGCATTTCCAATTCGACTTCGGATGTTCCGATCAAAAGATTTTTCGCTAAATCGGCTGTGATGGAAAACGGCTGATCGCGACTGTCTGAGCCGACGAAGCGGGCGTTAACCATGCTCGGGCTTTCGGTTTTGGTGGATTGGGCGCTAGAGATGCCAAATACCAAACGATTGTTGTCCACCTTTATCTGGGGCAGCACGAAAAGTAATCCGACGAGGATCAAAGCGACTGCCGGCAATATCACTTTCATGGCGACTACGAAGCGGCTGTAGCGTGCGCGCTGCTTTCCAGCCAGCGGCTGCATGAATTGGGTCGCGCCATTGCCCAATTCCGCCGCTATTTGTGGCCTATATTCCATGCCGTCCATTATACCACACCGGCGCGCAAACAATCATGAATATGCAGGACGCCGGCAACGGCATCATCATCAACAACGAACAAGTTTGTAATCTGCATTTCGTTCATCACTTGCACAGCTTCGCTGGCCAGGGCTGTTGAGCGAATGGTTTTTGGGTTGACCGTCATAATTTCACCAACACGAAGCTGCATCAAATTATCGGACATGAACCGGCGTAAATCCCCATCGGTGATGATGCCCAAAAGCTTGGTATCGCCGTCAACCACGCCTAGGCAGCCGAGGCTCTTTGCCGTCATCTCTAATATCGCAGTGGCCATTGTGTCGTCTGCTTTGGCGAGCGGCAGTCCTTCGCCCGAATGCATGATATCCGAAACTTTCAGCAACCGTTTACCGAGCTGACCGCCGGGATGGCGTAGTTTAAATTCGTCGGTGGTAAATCCTTTGCGCTCCATCAACGCCACGGCCAACGCATCGCCGAGGGCCATCATCATAGTTGTGGACGTGGTTGGCGCCATGCCGATCGGGCAGGCTTCTTCGGCCCGAGGCAATACAAGCGCCACATCCGATTGCTCGGCGATAGTTGAATTGGCATCGCTAGTAATTGCAATCAGCGGCAATTTGAAGCGGCGCGTGTAGGCGACCAGGTCAGAAAGTTCCGGCGTCTCTCCCGAATTGGAATAGGCCAGCACCGCATCGCCGCTTTCGATCATTCCCAGATCGCCGTGACTGGCTTCGGCGGGATGAATGAACAAAGCCGGCATGCCGGTGGATGCGAGCGTCGAGGCCACTTTGTGGGCAATATGCCCGCTTTTCCCCATGCCGGTGACAATGATGCGTCCGGAAATTCCGACAAAAATATCAATGGCGCGCGAGAATTCCGTATTTAGGCCACTGGCGAGGGCATTCAATCCTGCGGCTTCAATTTCCAGAACGCGCTTCGCAGCACGAAGATCGTCGCCGGCTTTGGCCCCGCTCGTGGTCGATTGATCTTCCGCTGATTTTGCTTTTTGCATGGTTCTCGCTTATCCGGCCCGATCTCCCGATCCTCGGCGCCCGTTCCGGGAAAATGCCGAGATTCCAATGTACTACACTCGTACCGCCCTTGGTGTAATATGCGGTTGGAACCCTTAAAGGTCAATGAAACAGACCGGTGCCGTCGCTGTGGCTAATGGGCGAAGATATCCAAATCCGGCCATCCGGCAAGGTCCAGGGCGGTGCGATGGGGCAGAAATTCAAAGCACGCAGCTGCCAAATGCTGGCGATTTTCCCGGATAAGCATTTCTTCCAGCATATCCTGCAGCTTGTGCAGGTAAAGAACATCCAGCGCCGCGTATTTCATTTGATCTTCAGATAGGGTTTCGGCGCCCCAATTGGATTGCTGCTGTTGTTTGGACAAATCAACGCCGAGAAATTCCCGGCATAAATCTTTAAGCCCATGATTGGCGGTGTAGGTGCGCGCCAAATGCGATGCGATTTTGGTGCAGTAAATGGGGCTACAATCGACGCCCATTTGATGGCGGATCAGGGCGATATCGAAACGCGCGTAGTGAAATATCTTGGTCACTGCCGGGTCGGTAAACAGCTTTTTTAAATTCGGCGCGTCATATTGCCCAGCCAGCAATTGAACCAGATGCACAACGTCGTCCCCGGCGGAAAGCTGCACCAGGCACAAACGGTCGCGATGCGGATGTAGTCCCATGGCTTCCGTATCGACGGCGACGCGCGCGCCGAAATCGACATTTGCCGGTAGGTCACCTTGGTGAAATTCAATCTGCATAAATAACGTTCTCGATTTCGATTAAATTTGGACGGGCCGATAATTTGGTGCCCAGGAGAAGACTCGAAC
>JABMOP010000542.1 GCA_013204125.1 Rhodospirillales bacterium
GGCCCCAAGGATATCGCCAGTTTTAGCTGATCCTGCCAATGCTCCAGGCTTTGTCCCGGCAAGCCATAAATCAGATCGAACGAGCGGCGTTCAAATAATCGTTGTGATAATGCAATGGTCTCGATTGCCTCGGCGCCGGTGTGGAGACGGCCCAAATAGATCAAATGGGCGTCGTCAAACGATTGCACACCGAGAGAAAGCCGGCCTATGCCGGCGTCCCGCATCGCCGTTAATTGATCGACCGTGGCCGAAGACGGATTGGCCTCGGCGGTTATTTCCACGTCTTCGGCGACGGAAAAATTGCTTTTTATGGCTTCAATCACCGCGCCGGTGGTCGCCGCCGCCATCAAGCTCGGTGTGCCGCCGCCGAAAAAAATGCTGGTGACACTGCGCCCGGCGGCGTCCCTCCCATACCGCGCGATTTCGGAAATATAGGCCTCGGCCCACGCTTCCTGATCGATATCGTCGGTCACATGGCTGTTGAAATCGCAATAAGGACATTTGGAAAGGCAATAGGGCCAATGAATATAGATGCCGAAGGGCATGGCTAACCGCCGTCGCCGGAAAAACACATTCCAACCAGCTTTTTGAAGGCGACGCTGCGGTGGCTGATGGCTTCTTTGGCATCGTGTTCCATTTCGCCAAAGGTCATCTGGTGGCCGGTTGGAACGAAGATCGGATCATAGCCGAAACCGTTTGTCCCTCGTCCCGGCCACACCAATTGGCCGGAAATGCGGCCTTCGGCTTGCTCCACAAGGCCATCCGGCCAGGCCAGCGCCAGGGCGGATACAAATTCGGCGCTGCGGTCAGCCGCGCCGGCCAAGGCGTCTTCGACTTTTTGCATGGCGATCCCGAAGTCTTTTGTTGGCCCCGCCCAGCGCGCCGAATAAATGCCGGGATCGCCGCCAAGCGCGGTCACGGCCAGCCCGGAATCATCAGCCAAGGACGGCAAGCCCGACGCAGTCGCCGCCGCGCGGGCTTTTAAACTCGCATTTTCGAGGAAGGTTGCGCCGTCTTCGATCGGTTCGGCCAAGCCCAACTGGCCGGCTGATATAACCTCGACGCCATAGGGCGCGAGCAGCGCGTCGATTTCGCGCACCTTGCCCGCATTATGGCTGGCGATAACCAATTTACCGCCGGCGAAGTGTCGCGTCTTATCCAATCCCAATCTTATCCTATGCCAATCTTAGCCAATACCAAGTGCGGCCTTTTGAAAGCCAACCAATTCGCCGATGCCCTTTTTGGCAAGGATCAGCATGGCGGCAAGCTGATCTTCTGAAAACGGGCCGTCTTCCGCCGTTGCCTGTACTTCGACGATTTGGCCTTGCCCGGTGAGGACGAAATTGGCATCGGCGTCGGCGTTCGAATCTTCGGCATAGTCGAGATCAAGCACCGCCGCGCCCTGCCACAAACCGCAAGAAATGGCGGCCACTTCGCCGATCAACGGCCCCGCCGGCAACATGCCAAGTTCCACCAGCTTGGAAACCGCCTGGTGCAAGGCTGCGTAGCCGCCGGTGATCGACGCCGTTCTGGTGCCGCCATCGGCTTGAATGACATCGCAATCGACGCGCACCTGAATTTCGCCGAGCGCCTTTAAATCGGTAACGGCGCGCAAACTCCGGCCGATCAGCCGTTGAATTTCCAAGGTCCGCCCGCCTTGTTTCCCTTGTGCCGCCTCGCGCCCGGTTCTGGTGTTGGTGGCGCGCGGCAACATGCCGTATTCGGCCGTTACCCAGCCATGGCCCGCATCTTTAATCCAGCTCGGCACGCGCTGTTCAACCGAGGCGAGACAGAGCACATGGGTGTCGCCAAACTTAGCCAGGCACGAGCCTTCGGCATATTTGTTGACCCCAAGTTCCAGGCTGACTTGGCGCAATTCGTCGGATTTGCGCCCGGAAGGGCGGGCGGTTTCGGTGGGCGTCTGATCCATTCTGGCGGTTTCCAATTTTGAGGTAAGCTTCGGGCGCAACCTAACCGACACCGGGCAAAGCGTCCAGTAAACCGCGCGGCGTTGACGGAAATGTACTGGACGCCTAAATTCCCGCCCCCGGCGGCCCCCTTTAAATAAGGCGGCGACCGGCCTAAATTAGGTGATTATGGATACAAAGCACACAGCAGTGTGGGAACACGGTGAGCGTTCGCGCAGCGTCTTCAAGCATATCGTCGAAGCCTTCGTGGAAACCGGCGGGCCGATTGGCTCGCGCACATTATCTCGCCGGATCGGCGTCGATTTGTCGCCGGCCACGATCCGCAACGTCATGGCGGATTTGGAAGATGCCGGGCTTTTATATGCGCCGCATGTGTCCGCCGGGCGCTTGCCGACCGAGGTCGGTCTCCGCATGTTCGTCGATGGCATATTAGAAATCGGCAATCTTACCAGTGACGAGCGCACCGATATTGAAAGCCGCTTCGCCGGCACCGGGCGCAATTTAGAAACGGTTCTGGAAGAAGCGGGCTCGGCCCTGTCCGGACTTTCCAATTGTGCCGGTCTGGTATTTGCGCCGAAAACCGAAAGCCCTCTCAAACATATCGAATTTATCAATCTAAGTCCGGGCCGCGCCTTGGTGGTCATGGTGACGGCGGAAGGCGTTGTTGAAAACCGCATCATCGAAGTGCCGGCGGATGTTCCGGCCTCGGCTTTTGTCGAAGCATCAAATTTTTTGAACGCGCGGCTGGTCGGCCATACGATCGCCGAGGCGCGCGCCAATATTAAAGTGGGGCTGGATGAAAACCGCGGCCAATTGGATCAGCTTTCGGCCAAGCTGGTCGAAGCCGGCCTCGCCACCCGCGCCGGTGATACCGATAGCGGCTTGCTGATCGTGCGCGGCCAGTCGCATTTGCTGGACGATGTCAGCGCGATGACCGATTTAGAACATATTCGGAGTTTGTTTTCGGCGCTGGAAACCGGCGAATTGATGCTCAAAGTCCTGGAAATGGCCGACGGCGCCGAAGGCGTTCAGATATTTATCGGCTCCGATAATGACCTCTTTAATTTATCCGGGTGCTCGTTTATCGTCGCGCCCTATCATTCGAGCCAAAGCGATGTGGTTGGCGCCATTGGCGTTATCGGGCCGACGCGCATGAACTACGCGCGCATAATTCCGATGGTCGATTACACCGCCAAGCTGATCAGTAACCTGTTCGATTGAACGCCACCCGAATGGCATCTTAAAAGCACAAGGCTTATATAGAAGATCAATCACGGTATTTGAGGACCCATAAAACACATGATCGACGATGAAAAAACCCCCTCGGAAGAGGCGACGGACGCCGCCGCCGAAATCGAAACCGATGACGCGGCCGAAGCACAGGCGGAACGCGATGCCGCCCTTGATGCTGAACTCAGCGCCACAAATGAGGACGACGGAGAGATTGATTCCGGTCCGCCGAGTTATGATGAGTTGGAAGCCGCCAACGCCGAATTAAAAGATCATGTTCTGCGCGCCCGCGCCGAAGCCGAAAACACCCGGCGCCGGGCCGAACGGGAAAAAATTGATACGGCCAATTATGCGATCACCAAATTCGCCCGCGCAATTATTTCCGTCGCCGATAATTTGCACCGGGCGCTCGCCAGCGTCAGCGATGAAGCTAGGCAAGCGGATGAGGAACTTAAAAATCTATGCGTCGGTATTGAAATGACCGAGGCTGAATTGGTCACCGTGTTTGAACAGTTCGGCATTAAACCGATTGAGGCTCTCGGCAAAAAATTCGATTCAAATTTCCATCAGGCGATGTTCGAAGTGGATGACCCGGACCAGCCGGCGGGGCTCGTTGCTCAGCAAATGCAGCTGGGCTTCACCATCCATGACCGGCTTTTGCGCCCGGCGATGGTCGGCGTGTCCAAGGGCGGACCTAAGCTGGAAGCCGAAGCCACCGAAGCTGCGCCCGGTGATGATAAGGCCGGCCCGGCGGCAGAACCTTTGTCGGCTTACGAAAAACAATCGGACGCCGCCGACCGCGAAGCCGATGGCGTAAATCCACAAGTGGATAAAAAACTTTAGGGCCACCCCTAAGGCCTCCTCCATCCTTGATGGGGGGAGTGGTTGATTTTATTTATTCGCCTTCGTCTCGAATTTGCGCGCCATATTGGACGCCACGGCGAGGGCTGAATAAAGCATGATGCAGGCAAGGGTCAGCGGCGCGTAAGTTAGCCGCCCGTCGAAAAACTGCGCCGCGAAAACTAAGGTAGGGCTTAAAGATATAATAATCCAGACGCTGACGGTCGAGGCGCGCTGAACGCCCAATTGCAGCGCATAAAGCGGCGCCACCATCAAGAACAACGACGCCAGGGCGATCGGCCAAAGGATATCCCAGCGGCTGGCAAGGCCGCCCATATCGTCCCCATTAGCGCCAAACGCTACGGCGATGCCGGCGACCAATAGAATACCCACAAAGCGGATGGCGAGCACGCCTTCGGGAGAGACGCCTTTATTGTTCAGCCGTTTGGTGACATCGGTACTTAAAGATATAAAAATGCCGCTGGCGAAGGCGAAGCCCAGGCCGAGCAGGTTTTGACCAAAGGGGCGACCGGCCAGCCCCGATTGGCCAACAAGCACGACGGTTGCCAGTGCCACCAAACTTGCCAGCACCCCGCCTTGAATAACCAATTCCGATTTTCTGACTTCAGCCTTGCCTGAAATATGGATGCCGAGCGCGTTGAGGGTCACCAGAAGAACCGGCCCGATGCCGATATGCAGCATATTGACGACCGCCGGCTCCAATAATTTGAGGGCGAAAAAATAGGATAGCCAGGCCATTGCCGTGCCGATATTGGTCAATAAGGCTTCCCGCCAGGCCCCGGCGATGAGCGTCAATTGTTTGCGTTGGGCCAAAAGAACGAAGGCGCTGAACACTAAGGTGGTCAGTGAAAATGCGATCAACACCACTTCGAAAAAGCGTAGGCGCTGAAAGATTTCGCCGAAATAGACGTCGCGCGCGGCAGACGCGATGACAAAGATAAGGACGAAAATAACGGCTTGGTTCATCAATATTACTCCTAAACGGTCTTTTGTCTCTCTTCCACCAGGAAATCTATCCGAATCTTGTGTTTGCACGGTTGCGCCCGCCGAAACGTCAACCTATATATCCGCAAGGACGCTAAGCGCCCGACGAACCAGATAGTTTTTAAATGTTTTGAACCAATTTCCCCGGTCGGACGGTCGGACGGGGAGGTCCCGGGACCGCGCCGCGCTTAAGGCGGAAACGGGCTAACGTCGCTTAAGAAGAAGGACAGTTACAGATGGGCAAGGTTATTGGAATCGATCTCGGGACGACAAATTCCTGCGTCGCCTTGATGGATGGATCAGAAGCTAAAGTTATTGAAAATTCAGAAGGCGCCCGCACGACGCCGTCGATGGTTGCTTTTTCCAACGGCGAACGGCTGGTCGGACAGCCCGCCAAGCGCCAGGCTGTCACCAATCACGAAAACACACTTTTCGCCATCAAGCGCCTGATCGGGCGCCGCTATGACGATCCCTTGACCGAAAAGGACAAGGGCTTGGTTCCCTATCACATCGTTGAAGGTGAAAACGGCGATGCCTGGGTCGAAGCCGAGGGAAAAAGTTATAGCCCGAGCCAAATCAGCGCGTTCATTTTGCAGAAAATGAAAGAAACCGCGGAAAGCTATCTCGGCGAAGAAGTGACCCAAGCGGTCATCACGGTGCCTGCGTATTTCAATGATTCTCAACGCCAAGCGACCAAAGATGCCGGCAAGATCGCCGGCCTTGAAGTGCTGCGTATCATCAACGAGCCGACGGCGGCGGCGCTCGCCTACGGGCTCGAGAAGAAGGGCACCGGCATCATCGTCGTTTATGACCTCGGCGGCGGCACCTTCGACGTTTCCATCCTGGAAATTGGCGAGGGCGTTTTCGAGGTGAAGTCGAC
>JABMOP010000045.1 GCA_013204125.1 Rhodospirillales bacterium
CGTCAATGTCGAGAACTGGGTGATCGATGCGCCGATGCCGCGCACCGTCGTCAATCCGCCGGGTGGCGTCGAGAAATCGGTGCCCGACATTCCCAACTGGGCGTGGCACGAATACGGCAACCGGGTTGGGTTTTGGCGGCTCCGCGATATGTTCGCGCGCTTTGGCGTCACCCCGACCCTGGCGATGAACGGCGCGATCATCGACGCCTATCCGCGCATTACGGATGAAGCTAAGGAAGCGGGCTGGGAATTCATGGGCCACGGATTTATCCAAGGCCCGATGCACCGGCTGGAAGACGAGCGGGATCATATCTTGCGCACCATAGATGCCATCCAAAAATATACCGGCAAGGCACCGCGCGGCTGGGAAAGCCCAGGCCTGGCAGAAACCGGCGATACCTTGGACTTCTTGGCCGAAGCCGGCATCGAATACGTCGCCGATTGGCCCTTGGACGACCAGCCGGTGGATTTGAAGGTCAAAAGCGGGCGCATGGTATCGGTGCCCTACCCGGTGGAAACCAACGACATCACCATGATGGCGTTGCAAAACCACTCATCGGATGTTTTCGCCCAAAGATGCATCGATCAGTTCGAACGGCTTTACGCCGACAGCAATGATATCACGCGCATCATGGGGATTAGCCTGCATACCTATATTTCCGGCGTGCCGCACCGATCTAAATATGTCGAGCAAGTGTTCGAACATATTTCATCCAAACCGGACGTTTTGTTATGGACCGGCGAGCAAATCCTCGATTGGTACCTGGAGCAATCGGTATGAAACTGATATCACTTGGTCATCTCAAGGAGCCCGGCCAATGACGCTGGAACGCATCAATCCGGATGGCATGTATCAGCCCAACCGCAACATTTATTCGCAAGTGGTGAAAGCCACTGGCGGAACCCAAATCCATGTGGCCGGCACGGTGCCGTTCGATAAGGACCAAAATGTCGTCGGCATCGGCGATATGGCGCTTCAAGTTGCCAAAATCCTCGAAAATTTAGAAATTTCGCTAAACGCCGGCGGCGCCGGCCGCGCAGATGTGGTGCGCATTAATGTATTCGCCGTTGATGTGGAGGCCTATGTTAGCGAAGGCGCGCCTTTGGTCATTAAATTTTTTGGCGATACCAAACCCGTCTCGACCACGGTCGAAGTGTCACGTCTCGTCCATCCAGATTGGCTGGTCGAAATCGAAGCCACCGCGATAATCGACTGAATAAATTCACCTAAAAGAAGTCATAGAATAAGGAACGCAGTTAAATGATCGATCTCTACACATGGTTCACCCCCAACGGGCGTAAAATTTCCATCATGCTGGAAGAAACCGGCCTCGACTACGAGGTTCATCCGATCAATATCGGCAAGGATGAACAGCACAGTCCGGAATTTCTGAAAATCAGCCCGAATAACAAAATCCCCGCCATCGTCGATCGCGATAACGGGTTGAGCCTCATGGAATCGGGCGCCATCCTCCTCTACCTCGCCGAAAAATCCGGCAAGTTCGCACTGACCGACGAAGTTGGACGCTGGAAAATGATGGAATGGCTGATGTTACAGATGGCATCGGTCGGCCCGATGCTCGGTCAGGTTCATGTCTTCACCCATTACGGCAAGGGCGAGAACGAAGGCGCCTCGGCGCGCTATCTGAACGAAGCCAAGCGGCTCTACGGCGTCATGGATGAGCGGCTGGAAGATAACCAGTATTTTCTTGGGCAAGAATACACCATCGTCGATATCGCCATTTTTCCATGGGTTGCGCGCTGGAATTGGCAAACGATTGATTTGAATGAATTTCCCAACGTCAAACGCTGGTTCCTGGAACTGGCTGACCGCCCGGCGGTTAAACGCGGCTGGCTGATCCCGGAGAACGATCAGCCATTGCCGTTGCCGGAATAATTTTAATCAGAAACACCAGATAAGGAGAACACATCATGGCCGGTTATTGGGTCGCACGTTCCAAAATCAACAACCCCGAAGGTTATTCCAAATACACCTCTGCGCTCGCGCCGATATTCGAAAAATGGGGCGCCAAGGCTTTGTCCCGGGGCGGCAATTATAAAATCCTCGAAGGGCCGGAATATTTCGAACGCTTCGTGGTCATCGAATTTCCGTCGATGGAAGACGCCATAGCGTGCCACGATTCAGAAGAATACCAAGCCGCCGCCGCCCACCGGCTGGACGGCTCCGGCGAGGTTGAATTGGTGATCCTCGACAGCACCGCTGGCTTCGGCAACAACTAGCCGGATTTGGATATTGCTCATGACCGATAGCGCCCTTGATGGCCGTGTCGCGCGTTTCAAGGATTTAAGTAAAAGCCCCAAGGCTTTTGTCGATACAATCCTCCCCGAACACGCCCGCGATATCTATAACGTCATCGGCTTCGGCGTCACCGAAGATGCGGCGTTGCAACCGGCCATTGCCGATGCCCAGGATTTTAACCTGACTTACGTCGGCGCCGATCCGGGCAAGGGCGCGGCGTTGCACGATCATCCGACCGTCGAAGTGTTCGTCGCCATGACCGGCAGATGGGCAATCATCTGGGGCGAAGACGGCGAAAACGAGACCGAGATTGACCCGTTCGACGCGGTTTCAGTGCCGCCCGGTATAATGCGCGGGTTTCGCAATATTTCGGGTGAACATAGCTTTTTAATGGCGATTTTGGGCGGTTCTGAGTCCGGCAAGGTCAATTGGGCGACAAGCGTGCTTACCCGCGCCAAAGAAGCCGGGCTTGAACTCGGCGCAGACGGCAATATTATCGAGACCGACTAATTTACTTTAAGGGGAGTTTCAAATGGCTTTGGATACGCTGGATCATTTTTCGATCCGCACTTTGAAATTGGACGAGACCAAGGATTTCTTCGAGGCCTTGGGATTGAAAGATGGGGAGCGCCCGCATTTTGATTTTCCCGGCCACTGGCTCTATGCCGGCGATCATCCGGTTGTTCATTTGGTCGGCATCGACCCCGATAACCCACAAGGGCTCTACGACTATCTTGGCGAAGGGGATACGGAATTTGGCGAAGGCGGCGGCGCCGTTGACCATGTGGCCTTTCGCGCATCCGACCCTGAAGGCTTGAAGGGCGTCTTAAAAGGCCTCGGCATAGAATACCGGGAACGCGAAGTGCCCGATATGAAGCTCTTTCAGATTTTCGCCGAAGACCCCAACGGGGTGACGGTGGAATTGAATTACTGGCAAGACTGAACCGGGCATGAGCGCGCCGAAAATGGGAACGGATACCTGGCCGGAGCCGAGCGAAATGCTGGCGCGGGCAAGGGCCATGATCCCGGCGCTTAAAACCCGCGCCTTAGAGACCGAAAATACCGGAAAATTACACGCCGATACGGTGGCCGAACTTCACAAGACCGGCTTGTTCAGAATGGTTCAGCCGGCCCGCGTCGGCGGCGGTGATTATGATTATAATCTGATGCTCGAAGTCACCATGGAATTGGGCCGGGGGTGCGGCTCGACCGCCTGGGTGTTCATCAATCTAGCCTGTCATCACTGGATGCTCGGCATGTGGCCGCCCGAAGGCCAGGACCATGTGTGGAGCGAAAATGCAGATGCGTTGATCGCATCTTCGGTGATCTATCCGGCGGGCCGCGCCGAAAAGACGGACGGCGGCTACGCACTGTCTGGGCGCTGGCCTTTTTGCAGCGGCATCGACCATTCCGATTGGGTGATGC
>JABMOP010000543.1 GCA_013204125.1 Rhodospirillales bacterium
GGCCGGGGACACTTCGACCACATCGGCGCCGACCAGGTTCAGCCCGTCCAGCCCGCGGATTATGCCGAGAGCCTCAGCCGAGGATAGTCCGCCGGCGACCGGCGTGCCTGTGCCGGGGGCAAAGGCCGGATCGAGGCAATCAATATCAAAGGTCAGGTAAACCTTGGCGTCGCCGACCCGTTCGCGGATTGCGTTGATCGCCTTATCAACGCCGTTGCGGTTCACCCAAGGAGCTGTGAGGATATCGAAGCCGTGATCGGTGTCATTATGAGTGCGGATACCGACCTGACAGGAGCGGGTGACGTCAATCAGGCCTTCGGTCTTGGCGCGCAAGAACATCGAGCCGTGGTCCAAGCGCAAGCCATCATCGTCCCAGGTGTCCGGGTGGGCGTCGAAATGCAGCAAGGCGACCGGGCCGTGTTCGGCCGCCACGGCGCGCAGGATCGGATAGGCAATGAAGTGATCGCCGCCGAGGGTCAGCGGGAATACGCCCGCTTTTAAGATATCGCCGATATGGGCCTCAACAACTTCAACCACCGATCCCGGATGGTGCGGATCGACAAAGCAGTCGCCGTAATCGACCACCGCCAAAGTATCGAAGGGATCAAAGCCAAAGGGAAAGGATTTTAATTCGGCCAATTGCACCGAAGCGGCCCGCATCGCCCGCGGTCCAAGCCGGGCGCCGGGGCGGTAGGTCACGGCGCCATCATAGGGAACGCCACTCACCGCCACATCGGCCCCGGTCAGATCACGGGAGTAGCGCCGGCGCAGAAAACTAAGCGCGCCGCCATAGGTCATTTCCGGCTGGCGGCCGAGAAGTTCGGTCTTGCGAAAAGCTTGATCACCGTTATCAGTGGTAGACATCCCGTGCCTCTTTCCAGGTAATTTCGTGCGTATATTGCACGGGGACTGGTACAGGGCAATAAATTAAGTATAAGTTCGGAAAACTCACCTCCCAAGGATAAAGAACAACGACGATGAGTGAATGGACAACGGACGATGCGGAAGATCTCTATCGCATTCAGCGCTGGAGTGATGGCTATTTTGGTATCGGCGCCGACGGGAAATTGCTCGCCCTGCCAAATGTCGGCAAGCAAGAAGTTCCCATCGCCTTGCAAGATGTGGTTGATGAACTGCTGGATCAAAATGTGCAGTTTCCCGTGGTCATGCGGTTTCACGATATCCTCAAGAACCGGGTGAAACAGATCAACGAATCCTTTGCCGCCGCCATCGCCGATTTCGAATACGAGGCTCCCTACCGCGGGGTCTATCCGATCAAAGTCAATCAGATGCGCGAAGTGGTTGACGAAATCGTCGAAGCCGGACGACCTTACCATTACGGGTTAGAGGCCGGATCGAAGCCGGAACTTATGGCTGTGCTGTCCTATGATACCGGGCCGGAAGCCCTGACCATATGCAACGGCTACAAAGATAAGGACTTCCTGCGCCTCGCCCTGCTGGGCCGAAAGCTCGGCCGCAATGTGGTGGTGGTCATCGAAAAATTCAGCGAGATAGAACCATTGCTGCGATTGGCCACGGAAATGGAGGTCCAACCGATCATCGGCCTGCGCGTCAAGATGCGGGTTAAAACCGAAGGCCGGTGGAGCGAATCCAGCGGTGAGCGCGCCAAGTTCGGGCTGACGACTTCTGAAATCCTCAATGCCATCCGGTTGATCCAGGAAACCGGCTACGGGGATGCGATCCGCCTGCTGCATTTTCACGTCGGCAGCCAGTTATCCGACATCCGCTTCGTCAGGGAAGCGGTCCAGGAGGCGGCGCGCATTTATGCCCGATTGGTCAAGCGCGGTGTTCCGCTTACCTATTTGGATATCGGCGGCGGGTTGGCGGTGGATTACGACGGCAGCCAAACGATCGGGCTATCTTCGATGAACTACACCATGGATGATTATGCGGGATGCGTGGTTGCCGAGGTGAAACAGATATGCGACTTGGAAGAGGTGGCGCATCCGACCTTGGTCACCGAAAGTGGACGGGCGATCACTGCCCATCATTCCTGCGTGGTTATGCGGGTGATCGGGGAAATCGCCAATGATGCCAATCCCATCGCCACCGACCCGGTAGATGACGAACATATCTTAGTGACCAACATGCGCGATCTTTTGGCCGATCTTGCCGAGGATAAAAATTACCAAGACGTCTATAACGAAGCGTCCTCGCTTCTGGATGATGTGCTCAGCGCATTTAAGCTTGGAATCCTCGGGTTGGAAGAATTGGCGCGCGCGGAAACTCTCTATTGGCGATTATTGCGGGCCATCGCCAAGGGGCTGGAAACGGCGGAATTCGTTTCCGAGGATTTGCGGCACATCGAAACGCCCCTCCACTCTCAGTACCTTTGCAATTTCTCTCTTTTTCAGTCGGCCGCCGATGTTTGGGCGATCCGGCAAATTCTACCGGTGGCGCCGATCACCCGCCTGAACGAGGCGCCGTCGCGCAACTGTACCCTGGCCGATATCACCTGCGACAGCGACGGACGTATCATCGAGTTTATCGGCGAACAGAGCAACCGCACGGCGCTGCCGCTGCATAATCTGGTAGCGGGCGAAGGCTATTACATCGGCCTGTTTCTCACCGGCGCCTACCAAGACGTCATGGGCGACATGCACAATCTGTTCGGTCGCTTGAACGAGGCGCATATATTTTGTGACCCGGAAGATCCAACCGGATTTTATATCGAAGAATTTGTCGCCGGGTCTTCATCGGGGCAGGTGCTGAATATCATGCAATATAACCCGGCGGCCATGGCCGGCCAGGTCAAAGCAATGATCGACCGCACCGTGGCCAACGGACAATTGCGCTCACGGGAAGGAGTGAAACTGGTCGATTTTTATGAAGCCTGCCTTAGCAGCTACACCTATCTCCTTGGTCCGGAATTGGGCGAATTGCCGTAAATAGAGATAATGGCCCACGGGCCCCCGGCACTAACCGCTCAGCAGAGGATGGCCGGGATTACTTCCGGTCTCGCTTAGCAAGCAGACGCCCGGCAAAAATGGCGCAAATCGCTACCGTTCCGAGAAGGATCGTCGCGAGTGCGTTTATTTCCGGGCTTAATCCAAGACGTACGCTGGAAAACACGACCATGGGCAGGGTGCTTGATCCTGGTCCCGAAACGAAACTTGCGACGACCAAATCGTCAAGCGAGAGCGTAAACGCGAGAAGCCACCCGGCGATCAACGACGGCGCGATCAGCGGAAGGGTGACTGTCATGAATACCTTGAGCGGACGGGCGCCGAGGTCGAGTGCGGCTTCTTCGAGGCTGCTGTCCATCTGAGAAAGGCGGGCCTGCACAACGACTGAGACGTAGGCGGTGGCGAATGTGATGTGGGCAATCGCAATGGTAACGGCGCTCCTGCCATCGGGCCAGCCAATCAATTGTTGCAGCGAAACGAACAGCAGCAAAAGAGACAGACCGGTGATGACCTCGGGCATGACAAGGGGCGCCGTGGCCATGGCCATAAATAAGAGGCGCCCGCGAAAGCGACCGAAGCGAATAAGTGAGATCGCACATAGAGTGCCAAGGATCATCGCACCGGTGGCCGATGCGGCCGCGATCTTCAAGCTGAGCAACGCTGCGTCCAAGAGTTTCTCGTTTTGCGCTAAAATGCCGTACCATTTGGTCGAAAATCCGCCCCAGACGGTGACCAGTCGGGAGGCATTAAATGAATAGACGACGAGCGACAGCATCGGCCCGTACAGGAAGAGGTATCCAAGCACAAGCGCGCTGACGAGCCAGGGCGACCAACGTCTCATCGGGCCACCTCAACCCGCTTCAAACGTATATGCTCAAGCCAGGCAAGCGGCACGACGATCAGCGTCAGCACGGCGACCGCAAGGGCAGCCGCCAGCGGCCAGTCCCGATTGTTGAAGAACTCCGTCCAAAGAACTTTGCCGATCATCGCAGTGCTGGAGTTGCCGAGAAGTTCGGGAATCACAAACTCGCCAACGGCGGGAATGAACACCAAGAAGAAACCTGCTACGACCCCGGGCAGAGACAGTGGCAGAGTGATTGTAAGGAAGGCCCACCACGGCCGCGCCCCGAGATCCGACGCCGCCTCAAGTAGGCGGATATCCTGCCGTTCTAGGGTCGCATAGAGCGGCAACACCATAAACGGCAGATAAGAGTAGACGATGCCGAGATGTACCGCGAAGGATGTCTGCAACAGTTGCAGCGGCTGGTCGATCAGGCCCACTGCTAAGAGCGCCGCGTTGATCAGCCCTTCGTTCTTAAGGAGACCTATCCAGGCATACACGCGGAGAAGGAAGGATGTCCAGAACGGAAGGATGACTGCGAGCAGGAGCACCCCGCGCCAGCGTTCCGGTGCACGCGCGATACCAAGGGCGAGTGGATACCCTATCAACAGGCAGATCGCCGCCGAGGTTGCCGCGATCTGGAGCGAGTTGAGCAAGGCGTTCACGTAGAGCGAGTCGCCAAGCAGGAACGCATAGTTGTCGAGGCGCGCGGCGATGGTTCCGTTACTGATCAATGATTCGTATGGCGGCACACCGAATCGGGACCGGCTGAGAGAAATGCCGAAGACGATAAAAAACGGGGCGAGAAAAAACACCGCCAGCCATAAAAACGGAAGAGCCGTCACAAGCCAACGGCCGAACCGACCCGACAATAGCCCAAAGAATGTCATGCCATTAGCACCATCCCATCTCCGGGATGCCATGTCAGATAAATCATGTCATCCCAAGTGATGGGCGGCTCGTCAGTGTGGTGGCGGTTCGCTGCGGCAACCTGAATGCGAAACCCGTCGGCGACCTCCACATGATAAATCGACATATCGCCGAGATAGGCGATATCGAGCACTTTGCCGAACAGCTCATTCTGGTCACCTACGGGTTCGCGGCTGGACTGAATTTTTTCCGGACGCACCATCACGGTC
This sequence comes from Rhodospirillales bacterium, assembly GCA_013204125.1. Classification (GTDB taxonomy): domain Bacteria; phylum Pseudomonadota; class Alphaproteobacteria; order Rhodospirillales; family UBA2165; genus JABMOP01. The sequence goes on from JABMOP010000543.1 coordinate 4,908, forward strand.
ACCACGTCGCCGTGGGCAACCCGCGCGTCCGACATGGCTACAATCGGCGTTCCCGTCGCATTGAGCCGGATCCGAATGGTTCCGGCTTCAGCTCCGAGGACTTCTCCCTCCAGCAGGTTGGCGGCACCGATGAAATCGGCCACAAGGCGGGAATTGGGATATTCGTATACCGCCCTCGGCGTTCCAATCTGGAGGATTTGCCCCGCGCCCATAACGGCGATGCGATCCGACATCGTCATCGCCTCCTCTTGATCGTGGGTCACCAAGATAAAGGTCGTCCCGATACGGTCCTGTAGGTTGACAAGTTCAAACTGGGTGCGTTTGCGCAACTTGCGGTCGAGTGCGCCGAGCGGCTCGTCGAGCAGCAATATTTTGGGTCTTTTAGCAAGCCCGCGGGCGAGCGCGACTCGCTGGCGCTGCCCCCCCGACAACTGGTCCGGTTTTCGGTTTGCCAGGGCCGAGAGCCCGACTAGGGATAGAACATCGTTGACGCGATCATCTCGCTCCGAACGCGACATTCCCTCCTGCTTGAGACCATAGGCAACATTCTGGGCAACCCGCATGTGAGGAAACAATGCATAAGACTGAAAAACCATATTCACCGGGCGCTCGTAAGGCTGCACACCGGCCATATCCCGCCCGTCAATAATAATGCGCCCGCTGTCGGGAGATTCGAAGCCGGCGATCATGCGAAGGAGGGTTGTTTTTCCGCAACCCGACTCGCCAAGCAATGAAAAAAGCTCACCCCGGCGAACGGCAAGGTCGACATCGTCAACCGCCGCGAAATCGCCGAAGCGCCGTGTCACCCTCTCCAAGCCGAGTATCGTCTCGGTTTGAACGGCGCCGTTGCTACGGCGAAATGCTGGGCCGTTCATTGACCCGTTTTAATCCGCGTCCAGGTGCGGGTCTGCAGGCGGTCATAGGCCGACGATTTCAAGGGTATGACAAAGAACCGGTCACGAACCTCCTGGCTCGGATAAACAACTGGATCCTTGAGCCGCGCTTCGTCAACAAACTTCTCGGCGCCGATCACCGCATTGGCGTAGCCGACCAAATTTGTGATCGGCCCGACAACATCGGGCCTCATCATAAAATTGATGAAGGTGTGCGCGTTTTCCGGATGTTTCGCATCGGCAGGAATGGCCATGACGTCGATCACAGCCTGTGCGCCCTCCTTGGGAAGGAATACCCGAATAGCTACTCCGCGCTTTGCCTCGGCGGCCCGGTCACGCGACTGGATCAAATCACCGCCATATCCATGGGACACGCAGGTATCGCCGTTGGCAAGATCATTGATGTAGGACGAAGAGTGAAAATATTTGACGAGGGGACGGATTTTTTGGATCAACGCCACCGCTTTCTCAAGGTCTTCGCGTCGTTCAGTTGCGGTATCGATACCCAGATAAGCATAGGCCGCAGCAAATACCTCGTTGGGATCATCGAGCAGCGAGATCCCGCAGGACGAGAGTTTCCTCGCCCAGGCGGGATCAAAAATCATCGCCCAACTCTCGGTTGGGGCACCGGGCGCTACGGCCTGGACCTTGGCAATGTTATAGCCAACACCGGTGCCTGCCACCATGTAGGGCACAGCATGGACGTTTCCGGGGTCGCTCGCGGTTAAAGCCTTTAGAATCGAGGGTGTGAGGTTATGCCAGTTGGGCAGCTTGGAGCGATCCAGATTGCGGTAGATACCAGATTTCACCTGACGGGCAACAAAGGGCGAGGCGGACGGAAATACGACATCGTAGCCGGAGGAACCGGCCATCAGTTTGGCCTCAAGAACTTCGTTGGAATCATAAACGTCGTAATTGACCTTGATACCTGTCTCCGCAGTGAAACGAGACAACGTATCTTTGGCGATATAATCAGACCAATTATAAACGTTGAGTACCTTTCCCTCGGCGGCACCGGCAGCGCCGGAAATTACAGCGGCGGCGCTGAATATAATGAGTGCAATAAGCCTACGCATGACAGTTTCGCTTTCAGACATCCGGGCCCCGCACCGCGCCATCGCGGGAAGGAACATCGGGGTTGTAGAAGGAATTTTCCGCCAACCTGAGTTTCTGTCAACAATTTCCGGCTCTAATGGGTCTGAAAAATTGGAAAGTGTCATATCTACGGCCAATAGCCTGTCCAAGGGGTAGATGGTTTCCGGGGCTTCGTAGGCGCTTTCATGACCAATAACGGCAATAAACCAACGATCTCAGCGCCTCCAATATCCCTATAAATTGACCAAAAGTTCAATCGAAAATTTCGATAGGTAAGAACAAAATTTTTCGTTTGTCAGGCCAACAGATGCGACATACATGGGCAGTATCTGACGGATTATCGCCGAGCGAATTGGAGTTAAAACAAAGTCTAATCCGGCTATATTCTAAGACAGCTTTAAGGGAGTTATTGTTTTATGCGAGACACAGAGAATGTTCGTCAACGTTTGGTGGCGCGTGCGGAGAAATTGACTGAAGAGGCCCTAAAAATCGACGCCGAACTCCGCGAGGTTGATAGTCCCGATTGGGATGACCGTGCGACCGATTCGGAAGGTGATGAAGTTCTCGAGCGACTGGGCGTGGCGGCGGTAAACGAAATCAAAGAAATTCGCGCTGCAATTCGCCGCATTGCAGCCGGCACTTATGGCACTTGCACCACCTGCCGGAGACCGATCGGGGAGCAACGGCTGGAAGCGGTACCATATACCGCCAAATGCATTAACTGCGCAAATTTATGAACGGACCTGACATCAATTGCAAATTTGCAGGGTTGTCTTCGACGTAAAGGAGGGTGCCGTTCATAAGTTCAATCAGGTTCTTGCAAACCACAAGGCCGATGCCGGTGCCTTCAATTTCGGTAAATTTGGATTCAGAAGTCGTCGTCGGCGGGCAGAAATAAAACAGGGCACTCAATGCGACCAGTATCCTTGTGTTGACGGACGGCACCGAGAACATTTCTGCCCACGTCTATAAACTCCACATCCATAATGATGAGTGAGGGGGAAATATCATCTAAAGCCTTATCATAATCCGCTAGGCTGGATGCAATTTGAACTTCATATCCTTCGGATTGAAGTTGGGTCTGGATGAGACGAAGCAAATTTTAATCATCATCAACGACCAAGATTATATATTCGCCCCTTTGCACAATAGAGCGCCTGGTCGCTTCCGGAAAGGCATGCGCCAATTCCACGATCGCGCCAGCAGCCTCTCCCGCTGCGTCAAGGAGATCGAGCGCTACGGTTTCGATCAATTCAAATGAGTATTTATCGGGAGCTGACTTGCTAAGTGCATCCTCATTCTGCACGTTCTAAATCGTCCTTGGCCAGCTGCAAATCCGATAGGCAACCCTTAATATCGGTTATGCGCTGGACAAGGCCATCAACAAACGCGTGTGATAGCTTCGCAAGTTGATCTTTTACATCGGATATGAATGACAGTCAGTGAGACTGGTTATTCATTAAATGTTTTAACAATGCCTATTCCACCAAAGAATCTGTCGCTCGTATTTTCGAAACAGCACCGGAATACCACAATAAGCTTGTGGAAAATAACAAATTGAAATGGGGTATTTATTTTTTATAAAGACAGAAAAATTGTCACTGAATGTCCACTATTGGCGGCCACGCAATACCTTGGAGTTTGAAACGCCGGCAGAGAGATTTAACGCCCGTGTTGCATCGACCGGTTGAGATGGCACCCCGAAAGCGGACATTTGTAATTCACCTCATGCTCTGGGGAATATGGCCAACTCAGAATTGATTTTTGGGGCCAGAAAGCCCAGGTATTGAGGAATTGAAATCTCTAAACATTTGCCCCTGCGCCTTTGCAAAATTGGGAATTGCGCTGCATGCCCAAATTACAGTGGAAACAAGACTACGAAATCGGAAATCCGAGTGTTGATCGAGAACACGAAGAACTGGTGCGATTAATTAATTTTATGATCGATGCGGCTGGCTTGGGCGGTTCTGCAGAAGCCTTTGGGGAAGCTTTTAATGCGCTTGAACGATATATGGAGCAGCATTTCAAAAATGAAGAGAATTTTCTCGATGCCACGAACAATTCCAATGCCAAGATGATGAAAAATGCCCATCGCAATCTTGAACAGGAATTTAAAAACCTTTGGGCCTCAAGGCGTAGGACGCCAAGCGATCAGGATTTGAGCGACCTTTTGAATTGGGCCGAGAATAAGCTACTGGAGCATTTTTTAATGATGGATCGCACGGTTTTTAAAGGAAGTTCATTTAACTGAGATGGCCAGTCAGATAGGCGTTCAGGTCCCTTAACGATCCTAAGCGGATATTGGTCCTGCGCGCGCACGGGCCAAGGGAGTGAGTGGTGGCTTACCGCGCGGCTAAATTTCCAGCTCGATCAAATGCGGCTTGCCGCTGGCCAGCGCCGCCTCCATGGCCGGGCCGACACCAGAATCTTCGGTAACGCGGGTTGCGGCGACGCCCATGCCATCGGCCAGCGCCACGAAATCCAGCGCCGGGTCGGTTAAATCCATTAACTCGTTCGGCTGATTGGATGAAATTCCGAAACGCCTTCGCCATTCATCGAGATTGCGTTTCAAAACTTTATATTCGCGGTTGACAAAAATAACGAAAATGATGGGGAGATTGTGGCGCGCTGCGGTCCACAATGCCTGGATCGAATACATCGCCGATCCGTCCCCCGATAGGGCAATCACCGGGCGGCCGGGATGGGCCAATTGCACGCCGATGGCGCCGGCGATGCCTTGGCCGATGCCGCCGCCGCGCCCGGCGTAATAATCGTTTGCGCCTTTGAACGTGAACGAGTTTTCGAAATCGGGCCGGGTGGTGATCAATTCGGTCACCAAAATTGGATCACCGGGCAAGGCATCCCGCATTGCCTTCATCGCCATTGGCACCGAAACTTTGCCGTGCTCCCCCGGCACCCCGGCGCGCGCCGCTTGTTTTTCGCCGCGTTCGGTTTTTCTTAAAGCCATTCCGGCGATGCGTTTTTTGGCGGCGCCCTGGTGCGCCTCATCGGTGTCGGCCTCTATCCGGTCGGCCAGACCGGCAACGCTCGCCGCTAAATCGCCAATTAGTTCCAGATCGACCGGGGTGAATTCACCGATGCGCGAAGGGGCATCATCCAATTGCAGAACCTTGGCGCCGCCGGTCATTGGCATGGCGTCTTCGTTGAACCAAAGCTCTTCGAAAAAACGCCCGCCGATTAAAAACACGACGTCGGCTTCGTCCAAGATGGCGCGCGTTGCCAAACTGTCGAAGGGCAGCGAGCCGAGCGCCCAATCCAGATCGGTGGCCACCGGGCAGCGGGCGCGGGAAGGCTCGAACCAAATTTCAGCGCCGACCAATTGGCCGAGCCGGGCGACGGCATCCCCTGCCCCACCTTGCGCGACGCCGTCGCCGGCGATAATCAACGGCTTCTTCGCCGCCAATAAATGTTCCGCCGCCTTGTCCAGCCCGGCGTTATCGGCAGCGGGCAGCTGATGGGCGGCGCCGGGTGCTTGAACCCCGGCATTGGTTTCGTCTTCCATGACGTTCAGCGGCAGGGACAGGAACACCGGCCCCTTGGGCCCTTCATTGGCGATTTGGAACGCCCGGCGAACCATCAGACCGACTTCATCGGCGTGTTCGATTTGCTTCGACCACTTGACCACCGGCGCGGCCATGGCGGCCAGATCATGGCTCAAGATTGGTTCGCGTTTCAACATGCGGGTATCTTGCTGGCCGGCGGTGATGACCATCGGTGAATTGGCACGCAAGCTCCCGTACATCATGCCGATGGCATTGCCGAGCCCCGGCGCCGCGTGCAGATTGACGACCGCCGTCTTGCCGCTGGCCTGGGCGTAATAATTGGCTGCGCCCAAGGCAACGCCTTCGTGCAGGGCGAGGATATAGGTAAGGTCGGGATAGTCGAAGACGCCATCGACAACGGCGTTCTCAGTCGAGCCCGGATTGCCGAATATATATTGAACGCCCTGGGCGAGAAGGCTTTCCAGCAAGACTTGACGGGCGCGCATGGGCTTTATCCTTCTATTGTAATTTACCGAGGCAGCGCAAAATGCGTTCCGGTGTCATCGGGTGCTGGGTGATCTGTCCCGCCAACGGCCGGATGGCGTCGTTGATGGCGTTCATGATCGCCGCCGGCGCGCCGCCGGTCCCGGCTTCGCCGGCGCCCTTTGCGCCAAGTTCAGACTCGGCCATCACCGATTCCATATGGCCAATTTCGATATCCGGCATTTCGGCGGCCATCGGCACCAGGTAGTCGGCCAAATTGCCGTTCAATAGCTGGCCCTCATCGCTGTAGAGGCATTCTTCGTAGAGCGCGCCGCCGATGCCTTGAACGACACCGCCACGCACTTGTTCATCGACCAGCATCGGATTGATGA
>JABMOP010000544.1 GCA_013204125.1 Rhodospirillales bacterium
AAGGTGCGGGTCTGATCGCCCGAACCGTAAATATGCAAAGGCTCGCCGGCTTTGACGCGGCTGGCGAAATTCGGCAATACCCGGTAATCGGCTTCCTGCATGCCGGGGCCGTAGACATTAAAAGGCCGGATGGTGTTGGTGGCAGTGCCGTTCCGCGTATGGAATATGTAGCACAAGGTTTCGCCAACCCGTTTGCTTTCATCGTAACAGGCACGCGGTCCTTGGCATGAAACATTGCCGCGATAGCTTTCGGACATTGGAACATGCTTTGGATCCGGATCACCATAAATTTCGCTGGACGAAAAAAAGACCAATCTGGCGTCCTTGGCATCGGCCAGTTCCAACATGTTGCGGGTGCCCGATATTGCCACTTCTAATGTTTCCAGCGGATAGGCCCGGTAGTAATAAGGGCTGGCGATGCCGGCGGCATGAATAATGTAGTCGATCGGTCCATCCCACTCAAAAGGCTTGATCACATCGTGTTCGATGAACGTCACATTGGGTATATTGGGAATATTTTTTCCGGCGTCCCCAGCGGTTATTAGATTGTCGAGGGCAATGAGTTGGGCTGGCTCGTCCAGGACCTCAGTGTTCAACGCCGCAAATATATCCATAAAGTAGCGGCCAAGGAATCCGCGCCCGCCGGTCAACAGAACCGTCTTCCCAGAGAAATCGCTGGCGGCGCCTTTTAGCCGCTCGACAATTTCTTCAATATCCGAATTTAAAATTTGTGCGGTCACAATTAATGAATCTCCAGATGGGGTAAGGGTACGATGAATTTGCCACCTTGTTCCTTAAAGGCAGCGTGTGCCTTCATAATAGGTTCGGCAAAATTCCAAGCTAGAATAATCACATAATCGGGCTTACGCGTGTAGATTTCTTCACCAGCCACGACCGGTATGTGAAGGCCTGGGGAATAGAGGTTCTGTTTTAACGGGCTATCGTCGGCAATAAAATCGATAATTTCCGGGCCGATGCCGAAATGATACATCAGCGTTGTCGCCTTGGCCGGCGCGCCGAAACCAGCAATTGTTTTGCCATCTGATTTGATATTCGCCAGCAACGAATTTAGATCACCCTTCAGCACCTCAATTTTTTCTGCATAGGCAATCCAGGTTTCCGCTGAATCCAGTCCAAGTTCCCGCTCGCGCGCGGTGGCGGCTTCGACGCTGCCATCGGGCGCATTTGCGCCGTCTTCCGGCTGGACCATACATCTGATGGAGCCGCCATGCGAGCCGACATGCTCGACTGAAAACAACTCCATGCCGCGGGATTTGAAAAACCCTATCAGTGGTAAAACCGTGTGATAGGCCAGATGTTCGTGATAGATGGTATCGAACAGCGTCTGCTCGTAAACATCCAATCCGTATGAAACTTCGAATACGAAAACGCCATTTTCACCCAAGAGCGCCGAGACGCCATCGGCGATACCGGCCAAATCATCGGCATGGGCAAAAACATTGTTGGCTGTAACGATGGCGGCGGCCCCATGTTCTTTTAAGATGCGTTCGCCGAGCGCTAAATCAAAAAAATCGGCCCAGGTTTCGATCCCGTTTTTGGTGGCCTCGGCGGCGATTTTCTTGGCCGGATCAATGCCGAGGACGCGATAATTTGAGGCTTCAAAAAAGCGGAGCAGGGTTCCATCGTTGGAGCCGATGTCGACGACCAGCGCACCCGGTTCGGGCTTGAAACGATCAATGCAATAATTGGCATAATCTTCGAAATGTTTTACGAAGCTGACCGACGTTCCAGATACATAAACGTAGTCACGAAATAAAATTTCCGGATCGACAACGTCCAATAATTGAAGATGCTTGCAGCCTTCACAAAAGAACAGATCCAGCGGAAAAACCGGCTGGTCTTCGCCTAGCTGCTCTTCAGGCACAAACGCATTGGCCGGTGGCGTCGGGGTCAGTGAGAAAGCGAGCGTTAATTCAGATTCGCCGCAAAGCCGGCAACTTTGCCGCCTGGAACAGGGATTAAGGCTCACTGATCGCCGTCTTCCGGCTTCCAAGAGGTGAGCCCTTCGGTCGAGACCATATCAACGCGCACTACATCGGCCTCATAAGATGCCTGGTCGCGGGGATTACGCGATAACGTAAGGAAAGTTGTATCGACCGGGAAGCGCATACCGTGATCTATCATCGGTGGGGTAAATACCATTTCGCTTTCCTTTACGAGGATTACTTCGGGCTCATCCTCACTTCCGGTGGGCCGATGGAGGTATTCGATGGCCCCGGAAATAACATAACAATAATGCCAGTCGGTCTTGTGGTAATGATTGGCGCGGAGAGACCCGGCTTTGGAATGGATCATGACCGCACTTTTCATCATGGTGTCGACCAGCGGTTGAATATTACCGCGCACGTCAACGAACGGCTTTTCCAATTTAACAACGCCGTGTTCCGGCCACTCGGCCATTTCCTCTTCGGTTAACGGTTCAGTTTTCTGTTTGGTCATCCGGCGCTCCGATACCGCCTAATTAAACAAACGTTTTTGTAAAATGGTCCAGATAACCCCCAGCGCATGATGACCTCTTATTTTTTTACCTTCGCCGTATGATCGACCGAAATAGCTAATCGGCACTTCATAGATAATTTTGGCATTTCTAACTGCCAGACTGAGGATCTCGGCGTGCTGCTCCCAACCCATCGTTTTTAATGATGCCGGGTCTACCAAATTACGGCGATACAATAAATAACAGGAATATACATCGGTAAATGTCGTGTTGTTCAATATGTTAAATATGAATGTTATCAGCCGGTTGCCCACCTTATGCCAAAAATACGATACTCGGGTCATGGGCGAGGCGATCATCCGACTGCCGAATACAATGTCGGCGCCAAATTTTTTCACAGGGTCTAATAGCTTGCTATAATCTGCGGGATCGTATTCCAAATCGGCGTCCTGAAATAAAATATAGTCACCGCTTGCTTGCTCCAATCCCGCTTTTACCGCGGCCCCCTTACCTCCGTTCCGTTCCATAGTAATGAGCCGATCATAGAGCAATGGCTCCGCAGAAAGGCGTTCATGGGTTAAATCGGTCGAGCCATCGTCGATAACAATGACTTCAAACGACACGCCATCGATTTCAACGCTCCGCACATTGTGAAGCACCGTCGTTACAGTTTCCTGCTCATTGAACACCGGAACAATTACGCTGATTGAGACCATGGAACAATAAATCTTGGTTAAGAGGGGTTAGTCTTATGACTTGGTAGCACTAAATTTGCCACTACATTTTTCGGGCGTCATTCGATAGATTGTTTTCTTGCCCCGCCCGGTACTCAAATCCTGTAACGCACGCGAGCCTATACCTTGGACCTCGATGGTCTTGAAAAGTTCAATGCACCCGGCCTCCACCAGGGACACCCACTGCTTTTTTACGGCTTCTAAATTATCGCTTCCGAGGTTGATTAAAAGATGTGTGATTTTCAATTTCAACAACTGTCGTAGAAGTTTAACCGGATCGTTTGCCGACAGGCGAATATCGGTCAAGGCTTCTTGGGTGAAGTGCGCATAATAAATCGGAACGGTGATGTGATAGTTCAAATTGCGCTCGGTTAGATATAGCCGGTCAGTCGATTTCAGATTTTCGTTGACCCATTTTACGGCTGGGTAGCTGCCCAAGTTTCTCGTCAGATAGGCATCCCGGCTTTCATCGGTGAAAGCGTATCGAAGAGGGTTGACGGAAAATATCACTTGGCCGCCAAGTTGAACGACGATGACAGCGCCGAGAAATGCGGCCAATAGATACTGCCGGGCTGCTGCATCGCTCCAACGGACGGCGGCGATGGTGACAAGAGCCAGCACCAAAGGGTAAATGGGCAGGAGATGGCGAACCCGCTGCGATGGGCCGAAGAAGAACCATAGCGTATAGGAAATGAGCGCAAACATTGCGATGGGAAACAGTTGCGACTTAAGAACTCGATCTTTGAATCGCCAAAATCCGGAGATTGCGAATGGAAGCAACAACAGAATGAGCGGTCCCATGCCAATGCGGCCGGCTTCAAAGACCCGTGGCCCCCCGAATGTCGCAACGAACGGGTAGGCAAAAAACCAGTAGAGATTCTTAGGCACGGCTTGTTCTTCGGTTTTGATATATTCGGCTAAGGATTGATGATGGGCCAAATCCCAAAAAGCATAATCTTTAATCTCCAGCACCTTGAATAAGAGTGGGAATAAAGGGTCACCGGTATGGAGCCAGTTCCAAACATACCACTGGCCACCCGCGCCAAGTACAATCAAGCCGAAGACAAGGCATTTAGAAAACCAACGCTTGTCGCGGTTGAAGACAAGAAACCCCGAAAGAGTCGCCAGAGCAGCCGTAGCGAACACCAGCCCTGAAAATTTTGAACCAACAAAAAACCCTGCGGACAACCCGCCGATCACCACATAGCGCCAGTTACTTTCAAAAAGCGCTGCCGAAATTGCCATGGCGGCCACCAAGACAAACATGGCTGTCCGGGGTTCGATGTGACCGGTGCCGCCGCTGCTCAGGATAGCCGGGGTTGTAAGATAGGCGATGACGAAAGCCAGAGACCATTTTTGATCGATATGCCGCCGTAACAACGCATACAGCAATGCGGCGGCGCCCCAGTTGGAAATCATCGTCCACAGGGTCAAGGCACGTTCTCCGCCAAGGCCGTATGCGGTCAGGTAGGTCATGTGGGTCAATAGCGGTATGGCGCCGTCCGCTGCACGGGGCACGAACTCGATTTTCCCGGCCAGGTAGAATTGTTTGGGAAGATCAAAGTGATAGGCCATGCTGTCTGCATCGGCCGGAGGTGACAGCCCTTCAACAAGATCAAAAAACAATACCGCGCCCAGAACTGCCAACAGCATATAGCCCACATTTCCGAGCGGGGAGCCGAGGGCGCCGGAGCTATCTTCCCGCAGCTGATTTTTCGGCAAAAAGAACATGCCGCAGCATCCAACAAAGATCACCGTGCCTAAACCGATGTCGTTGATTGACCCTAAAACGCCGATAAAAAAGATGATCCAACCGAGAGTTCCAAATCCAAGCGCAAAGGACCATGCTAATACGTCCCGGTAACTCAAGCAGCTCAGTAGGCCAAGAGCCTTAAGAATAGCCGCCCCGTAACCGACACAGGCTAAGGTCTGCAGGAAGGGAATTAGAAGATCAATCATCGAATACCCAGAAGCCTTAGTATTGGATCGATGATCCCACGAAATTGATAAAGATAGGCGGCCATTACAGCAACAAACCATGCGCCAAGCGCAACATCAAAAATCCGCATTTTGGGTAATTCAGGTTCAGATTGCGATGGCGTCTGCGTGGAAAAATACATGAAATAGCTAATTTTTATTATGTTCAAAGGAGTGAGTAAAAGCGCCCACAAACTTAACAATGATTTCCCGTCTTTAATATAGGCCCGGACTGCTTCTAAGTGGACGGCGGCTATCCTGAACCAAAGACTGACCAAGGGAGAACCGGGGTGCTGACGAAGAGCGGGGGCATGACGCGCGGCAATTTTTAAAGTGCTTACAAGCCGCCGCCGGGTAAGGCTGGTGATGCTGCCGGGCGTAATGTGGTACCGGGTCAGTGGTTTATCGAACACCTCAAACGTTGCGCCGGGCATCGCGAGAATTTTCAGCCACAAATCAAAATCCTGCCCGATCAATAAGCCTTCATCAAAACAGCCGGCCTCCATTACGGCGGCGCGGTGCGCGACAACCGAACTCGTCGATATAAACCCCCGTCGATATAAGCCGTGATAGAGAGCATTTGAAGCGGCATGATAGCGCGCCGCGATATCTAGATAAGTCTCCTCGCCATCCTCGACGACCCAACCGTTATGGGCGACGAGAACACGATTTTCCGATTGTAGGTGGTCCAGGCTGATTTTTAGCTTTTCAGGTAGCCATTCGTCATCGGCATCGAGAAAAGC
>JABMOP010000545.1 GCA_013204125.1 Rhodospirillales bacterium
CCCTTAAAGTGGGGGTTACATAAAAAATGGCATTCGAAATATTTGTTAACGGCACGTTGATGCGCGGGCTTCAATTACATGAAAATTTGGATGGCGCTGAATTCTTGGGAGAATTCAAAACGGCGCCGCTTTACCGCATTTATTCCATCGATGATAAACACCCGGGCATGTTTGAGGTGGAACAAGGTGGCGTCTCGGTCAAGGGTGAGATGTATCGCATGAGCGACGATATCTGGGCGCGGGTCGAAGCGGGCGAGCCGCCAAACTTGTATTGCGGGCCGGTCAAGCTCTCGGACGGGCGATCCGTCAATGGCATCTTGTTTCCGCAAAAAATAGCGGAAAACAGTCATTTAGATATCTCCGAATTCGGCGATTGGCGCACGTATATGGCGTCCAAAGACGACTAATTTTACACCTATATGCTGTAATTTCTTCATTTGTTTAGCGCGAAAGAATCGTGATAACGTTTTTCCAACGAGAAAATGGACTAACGTCGAGGGAGGACGATGGGGGAAGTTACCGGTCACGAATTTCACTTCGATGCAGAACCTTATCCGCTGAAATTTAGCCCGGCGGAAACGGCGCTTGTTGTCATCGACATGCAGCGCGATTTTTTAGAAGCCGGAGGATTTGGCGAAATGCTCGGCAACGATGTGAGCCTTTTGCGCGGCGCAATTAAACCGACCAAGGCGGTTCTTGATGCGGCCCGCGAATGTGGCTTGTTGGTCATCCACACCCGCGAAGGACATGCGCCCGATTTATCCGATGCACCGGCCAGTAAGCTGGCGCGCGGCAATTTGGAAACCGGTATCGGCGACGAAGGGCCGATGGGCCGTATATTAATTCAAGGGCAGCCCGGCCACGACATTGTCCCAGAACTGGCGCCCGCGGCAGGAGAGCCGGTCATCGACAAGCCGGGCAAGGGTGCATTCTACAGCACCGAATTGGGCAAGCTATTGGAAACTAATAAGATCAGGACGTTAGTCGTTTGCGGCGTCACCACCGAAGTATGCGTTCATACAACTGTGCGCGAAGCCAATGATCGGGGTTATGAATGCTTGGTTCTTGCCGATTGTGTCGGATCTTACTTTCCAGAGTTCCAGCGCGTCGCGCTGGAGATGATTAAGGCGCAGGGAGGAATATTTGGTTGGGTCGGCGATTCGGCTTCAGCCATATCTGCGTTACGGGCGGCGACAAGCGTTGCTGCCCAATAGCAAGCGGCTAGCATAAAGCTGCACGGACAGAACGAACTTAACTTTGGTTTTTGTTTTGCATTTAATAGGGGAATATTGTCATGGATAAATCTGTGTCTTGGTGGGAGCCGGGCGATTGGAACGGCTTTTTCGGATTGGGGACGAACGTCCTAGTCAATTTGTTGGTCCTGACCGGACTTTTAAAATATGTCATCCAGATACCGGATGCGGTTCTTTTCGGGACCATTTTACCGGCCATCGGCCTGATGCTATTTTTGGGTAACGTATATTATGCATTGATGGCCCGCCGATTGTCTGAGAAAGAGGGCCGCAATGACGTAACGGCATTGCCGTCCGGGCCAAGCGTGCCGCACATGTTCTTTGTCGTCTTCGCCATCATGCTTCCTATCAAGGCCGGCACCGGCCAATGGCAGGCTGCTTGGCAGGCGGGAATGATATGGGTGTTTGTCGAAGGCATTATTTTGTTTCTCTGCGCTTTCATCGCGCCGACGATCCGCAAATTAACCCCGAGGGCGGCCTTACTCGGCACCCTTGCCGGCATATCTATTACCTTCATTTCCATGCGGCCGGCGTTCGAAATTGCCGAAACACCGATTATCGGGTTTGTTTCTATGGCGATCATTTTCGCCGCCTGGTACGGCTCGATCCGTTTCCCCGGCAACCTTCCGGGTGGCTTGGTGGCTATCGGCGTCGGCACTATTTTGGCCTGGCTAAGCTATTCCTTCGGCTGGGGCTTCGGCGGCGTTACTCCGGAAAGTGTCAAAGGCTCGATTTCCAGCCTTGGCTTTTCCTTTGCTTGGTTCGAGCTTGGTAATCTGTGGGCGGGGCGAGAATATTTCGCACTCGTCATAGTCACGGCCGTACCGTTTGGCATCTATGATTTCATCGAAGCGATGGACAATGTCGAAAGCGCATCTGCGGCGGGCGACGAATATAGCGTCCGTGAAGCAGTTGGCGCCGAAGGCATCATCAGCCTGATCGGTACGCTTCTCGGCAGTCCGTTCGCAAATGCCGTTTATATTGGCCATCCGGGTTGGAAATCCATCGGCGGGCGTGTCGGCTATTCGCTGGCGACGGGCGTTATGGTGCTTGTGCTGACTTGGTTAAGTATCGTGCCGTTATTGCTGAGCATCATTCCAGTGGTAGCAATCATACCGATCCTTCTCTACATCGGCGCGTTGATCGGCGCTCAAGCGTTCCAGGCGACGCCCAAAAATCACGCGCCTGCCATAGTATTGGCGCTGGTTCCAAACCTCGCGGCTTGGGCCAAGGTGATGATTGACGGCGCGCTTGGCGCAGCGGGCACCAATGCGGCGGCCGTCGGAATGGGCAAGTTGGCGGGTAACGGTGTCCTTTATAAAGGCCTCGAAGTTCTGGCCGGCGGCGCTGTTGTGACCGGCTTGCTGTGGGGTGCGATGGTGGTGTTCTTGATCGAACGCAAACCGACCGCGGCGGGCAATGTTGCGCTCATCGCGGCCGTTGCCACTTTCTTCGGCTTTATCCACGGCTCGGCCGTTGGATGGATGGTATCGCCGATGGTAGCGCTCAGCTATCTGTTGGTGGCTGTGATGTTCTATGGATTCACCAAACTAGAAACGACCGGATCAGAATCCGGGCAGGCTTCGGCTGAGTAATTTGCCGTCGACTGCCATCAAAACGGCGGTTGTTTTAGGCGGCCCAACCCGGCGGGTAATTCCTCGCCGGGTTGCGCCGTCTCGCCCGCCGCCGCTTAGAATACATCCAGATAATCAAACCGGCGCCCGGCGTATACCAGCTCTTTCCTTTGGGCCGGGCATCGGGCGCAGGCACTTCGATGGCCACGTGCACAGCGTCTTCAAAAAAACTCTCAACATCCAACTGACCGGCGGCGACCTGATTACACTCGCCCGCGCCGATGTGCCCGATGCGCCGCGCACGGTTAGATTGGGATTGCCCGAATATTTCGATTTTTCATATCTCGCAACGCCCGGCAGAAAAATTACCTGCCGGGGTGGGATCATCCGAATGGATTGCTCCAGCCTAGCCTTTGACCTGAGGCAAGCTGTGCAATGGATACCGATACTGCCGCAAATTCAAATTGTTGACCCAAGCGCCCTCAAGCGGGCTTGGCAATTATTGCGGGAACGCGCTGAAATGGACCCCGAATTTGAAACGCTGGGCTCCTGGCACGGGATGGAAATATGTAGCGAACCCACCCGTTTCGGAAGATACACGCCTTCGGAATGCATGGACACTCTCACCCCTTTGATCGGGCTCGGCCCAGGACTGACCCCCGCCGGGGATGACCTTATCACAGGATTTATGGTGGCACTTCACGCGGCGTCCGAAATTTCCGGAGACGCTGCACTTTGCTTGAAACTAATCCAATCGCAAATCGAACTTTGGTCCAAGAAAACCACCGACATCAGCCGCTGGGCTTTGCTTGATGCCGCCAAGGGCTTTGCTGCCCAGCCGCTATTGGAGCTTTGCGACATCTTGATATCCGATCCATCGGTCGCTGATTTAGAGAAGGCGACCGATCGGGTGCTGACCCTTGGATCTACTTCCGGCGTTGCTCTGGTTTTTGGGCTTTTAACGGGTATCGCCTATGCATTGCCGTCCTCTTGTGCCGAATATCACTGATGAAAACAGGGCAGAAGATATTCACCAATATGTATCGGGATTCGGTCGCGCTGATGCAGTTATCGGCGCGGCTTTCCGATTTACCGGGTGTCGATCAGGCTTCGGCAATCATGGCGACGCAAGCCAACATCGCCTTGCTGACGGAGGCTGGGTTGATGGACGGCAGGACCGATGCCGGCGTCAATGACTTATTGCTGGTCGTGCGGGGTGATGGCGACACGCAGATAAATGCCGCCATCGCAGAGGCCGGGGTCCAATTGACCGAAGTGCGCGGCGGCGATTTATCCGATACCGGCCCAAGTGCGCCGAAATCCATCGAAGCCGCCATGTCGATAAGCCCGGGTGCCAATCTGGTGCTTATTTCGTGTCCAGGAGAATACGCCGGCGCGGAGGCCATGAAAGCGCTTAACCTAGGGCTCGACGTTATGCTGTTCAGCGACAATATATCTACCGAAGATGAAGTGCGATTAAAAACCCGCGGTGACGAACTTGGCCTATTGGTGATGGGGCCTGATTGCGGAACGGCAATCCTCAACGGCGTGCCGCTCGGCTTCGCCAATGTGGTTTCCCGGGGGAATATCGGCATCGTCGCGGCATCCGGCACCGGCCTGCAGCAGGTAAGCTGTCTAATCGACAAATGGGGCGGCGGCGTCTCTCAAGCCATCGGCACCGGCGGACGTGATCTCAAATCAGCCATCGGCGGGCGCACCATGATCCGGGCGATTAATTTGCTGGCTGAAGACACGGCGAGCGATGTTATCATACTTATCTCGAAACCACCCGACGAAGATGTCGCCGGGCGCGTGATCGAGATTGCGGCAAAATGCGGCAAACCGGTGATCGTTAATTTCATAGGAGATATGACGAATGAGGGGAATCACGACAACATTACCCGCGCCGATACCTTGGAAGACGCCGCACACATGGCGGTTGTCGCCGCCCTGCCGAAGGACGCCCAGCCGGACGCTTTGACACGCCATAATTTCGATGCGGCAAAGCTCGATGAATTGAGGGCGCGGTTCTCTCAGGGCCAGATTTCCATCCGCGGGCTCTATAGCGGTGGCACCTTCGCCTATGAAGCGATGACAATTTTGGAGCCTGCCCTCGGGATCGTTCACTCGTCGTCGCCCCTAAACCCGGATGGATTATTGGATGATCCGTGGCGTAGCCAAGGGCACACGGTGGTCGATCTAGGTGACGATATTTTCACCCGTGGTCGGCCGCATCCGATGATCGATCACCGATTGCGCAACGAACGCATTATCACCGAAGCCGAAGATCCGGAAACGGCCATAATATTGCTAGACGTGGTGCTCGGCTACGGCGCCCATAATGATCCGGCGGGCGAAATGATACAGCCATCGAAGAAGCAAGAGCCAGGGCCCAGGCAGTGGGGCGCAGTATTATTTTTATCGGTTTTGTCTGCGGAACGCCCAATGATCCACAAAATTCCGACGCCCAAGAAAAGGCCCTTAGAAATGCTGATGTTATTCTGACCGCATCCAATGCCGAGGCCGTGCGACTGGCTACTGATCTAATTTCAGTCGGAGGCCGCGCCGAATGAGCCAACTTTTCGATCAGGAAATTAGTGTTTTGAATGTGGGCCTGGCTTCGTTTGCCGATGCAATAAATGATGCCGGGGGCATCGCGGTAAACGTCGATTGGCGGCCACCGGCGGAAGGTGATGAAGCTACGGCCAAGGCCCTTGCGCGTTTGATAAACAATGAAACGGTCGAGGTGGCGAACGATGCAGCCTATGCCAAATATCTGAGCGCCCAGCCGGTTCTGCAAGGGCTGGGCCGCGCCGGTGAAGCGATAATCGGCATGGGCGAGAGGATGGTCCTTCATTCCGGCCCGCCGATTGAATGGGCGCGCATGTGCGGTCCGATGCAGGGCGCGATCATCGGCGCAATTCTTTACGAAGGTTGGGCCGCATCGGAAAAAGAGGCTCTAAATTTGGTAGCGAGCGGTGAGGTTGATTTATCGCCCTGCCATCATCTTGGCGCCGTCGGTCCAATGTCGGGAATTATCAGCCCGTCCATGCCGGTATGGATTGTCAAAAACACCGAGGGCGGCAACATCGCCTATTCAAACCTCAACGAAGGGCTCGGTAAGGTTCTGCGCTTCGGCGCCAACAGCGCCGGCGTCATCGAGCATTTGAAATGGATGGAAAACGTGCTTGCTCCTGTTTTGGAGGCGGCCATCCAAAACCTCGGCGGCATCGAAATCAAACCCTTGATGGCGCAAGCGTTGCATATGGGTGACGAAGTTCATAACCGCAATGCGGCGGCAACGTCGCTTTTGATTAAAAAGCTGGTCCCGGCAATGCTTAGATCTGGACTGGACCGAGCCGATGTCGCGACCGCCATCGAATTTATGGCTGGCAACGATCATTTTTTCCTTAATATTTCCATGGCGGCCTGCAAATCCATGCTCGATGCCGCTCATGGGGTGCCCGCATCAACGATGATTACCGCAATGGCGCGCAACGGCGTCGAGTTTGGCATCCGCATGAGTGGTGGCGGCGATCGTTGGTTCACCACAATCGCTCCGGTGGTCGATGGGCTTTATTTTCCGGGATATTCAATGGACGACGCGGCGCCGGATCTGGGCGATAGCGCCATCACCGAAACTGCTGGTTTGGGCGGGTTCGCCATGGCCGCGTCACCTGCCATCGTGCAATTTGTCGGCGGCACACCATCGGATGCCATCCGGCGCAGTCAGGAAATGGCACTCATCACATTGGGGCGTAATAACGCCCTCACCCTGCCGGCGCTCAATTTTGCCGGCACACCGGCTGGCATTGATGCGCGCAAAGTCGCCGATCAAAATATCACACCCATCATCAATACCGGTATCGCCCATAAAGAACCCGGCATCGGACAAATCGGCGCCGGCATTACCCATGCTCCGATGCAGTGTTTCACGGGCGCCTTGATCTGGCTGGCCGGTGAATTAGAACCGGAGGGTTCCTGATGAGTGATGAAAAGGGAACAATTGTCGTCGCCGTCGGCGGCAATTCACTGATCGTCAGCGAAGACCGGCAAACCATACCAGACCAATACGAAGCCGCCGTGCAAACCGTGAAGCACATTGTCAATATGATCGCATCAGGATGGAACGTGGTCATTACCCACGGCAGCGGCCCCCAAGTCGGCTTCATCATGCGCCGTTCGGAACTTTCCATCGGTGAGATTGCACCGGTACCGATGGATTACGCAGACGCCGATATTCAAGGGGCCGTCGGCTATATGTTTCAACGAGCGCTGCATAACGAATTTATCAAGCGCAATATAAAACGGAGTGCAATCGCCGTTGTCACCCAAGTCCTTGTGGATGCTAACGACCCGGCGTTTGCAAATCCCACCAAGCCGATCGGCCCACAACTGGATCGACCCACGGCCGAAAAACGCGCGGCAAAATTAGGATGGGTCGTTCGCGAGGATGCCGGACGCGGCTGGCGACGGGTCGTCCCTTCGCCCAGACCGCAGAAAATTTTTGAACTCGATCAAATCAGATTGTTGTCCGATGCCGGCGTTGTCGTCATCGCCTGTGGCGGCGGCGGTATTCCTGTTTTGGAAAACGAGAAGAAATACTTGGTCGGCGTCGAAGCGGTCATCGACAAGGATCTTGCATCTGCGCTTTTGGCGGCAAAATTGGGCGCTGGGAAATTCATCATTTCCACCGACGTTGAAAAAGTGGCGCTTGACTATGGCACACCGGACCAACGTTGGCTGGACGAGGTGAACCTCGATGACGCCAAGCGCTACCTTGCCGAAGATCAATTCGATGCCGGCAGCATGGGCCCCAAAGTGGAAGCCATGGTTCACTACCTCGAACAGGGCGGCGGCGAAGGCGTCATCACCAATCCACAAAATCTGGACCGCGCGCTGGACGGCCAATCGGGCACTCGATTCTCGCAATTTTAAAGACCGATTAGCGCCTCTCCCGGGATTGGCCTTCGGGCACCGATCGCTATAATGCACAAAAATTAGGATCAGGGAGACGAAAACGTGAAATCTGTAGGCGTTGATATCGGCGGTACATTCACCGATCTTGTGGGGCTTCAAGGCGACGAAATCATCGTTGGCAAAACGTCCACCGTGGTTGATGACCCGACCAAGGGCGTTGCCAATTGCCTTGAAGGCGCCAATGCCGACCTCGCCGAAGTAGGTGAATTCCTGCACGGATCGACCATCGCCATCAATACGGTGCTGGAACGCAAGGGCGCGGTAACGGCATTGCTGACGACCAAAGGGTTCCGGGATGTTTACGCCATTGGCCGGTCCAACCGGCCCGAAGGCTTCAATCTCGAATTCAAACGCCCGCAGCCTTTGATCCCGCGCAACTTGTCTTTCGAAGTGGCCGAACGGTTAAACGCCAAGGGAGAAATTTTAACGCCGCTGGACGACGGCGCTATCGAAGCGCTGGCCGCCGCGCTATTGGATAGCGAAATCGAGGCCATTGCCGTTTGTTTTCTCCATTCCTACGCAAACCCGGCCCATGAACAACGGGCTGGAGAAATATTGCGCAGGATTTGCCCAGACCTGTTCGTCACCTTGTCATCCGATATCCTCCGCGAATACCGGGAATACGAGCGCACTTCGACGACGGCGCTCAACGCCTATGTCGGGCCGAGGGTCGCTCATTATCTGGATCGGCTGGACAGCTATCTCAGCCAAGGTAATTTCGGCGGTAATTTTCAGATCATGCGCTCCAACGGCGGCACCATGTCATTGGCCCAAGCCCGTAGCCAACCGGTGAGCATGATGGAATCTGGCCCGGTCGCCGGCATGATCGGCGCCGGGCATTTGGCGCAGATTTTGGGTTTTGATCAATGCATCGGTTTCGACATGGGCGGCACCACCGCAAAATCGAGCATGTTTCGAGATGGCCGCCCCGCCGTACACGAAGAATATTACATCGGCGGCTATGCCTCAGGACAGCCGATGCAGCTCCCGGTCGTCGATATTATTGAAATTGGCGCCGGTGGCGGCAGCCTCGCCTGGTGCGACGCCCATGGCGGCATTCATGTGGGACCACATAGCGCCGGCGCGGACCCTGGACCGGCTTGTTACGGCAAAGGCGGCGAATTCCCTTCGGTGACCGATGCGGATTTGATCCTAGGGCGGCTCAATCCAAAGCGCTTTTTATCTGGGAAGATGGGCCTCGATACAGCCCTGGCGGAACGCGCGATTACCGAAAAAATTGCCAGGCCGCTGGGTTTAAGCGTCACCGATGCCGCCCTTGGCATCACCTGCATCACCGATAATGCCATGTCGTTATCCGTCCGCGCCGTTTCAGTGGCGCGCGGCTCTGACCCCCGCGATTGCGCCATGATTGCCTTCGGCGGCGCCGGGCCGCTGCACGCGCTTGCCATCGCCCGCGACATCTCTATTCCGACGGTGGTGATCCCGCGCTTCCCTGGGAATTTCTCGGCGCTCGGCATGTTGCTTGCCCCGTGGCGGCAAGATTTCATCCGCACCTATGTAGCCGAACTGGCCGATGTGGATGAGCCCAGCGCGGCGGCGATCATGAACGATTTATCGGAAATTGCGGAACATCAATTGGCGTTGGAAAACATCGGCAAATCCTCGGCGGAATTTCAATTCGCTGCAGATTTACGCTATGTCGGTCAAGAACATACGATTCCGGTCGGCTATGCATCCGCAGCCGATCTGGCGACCGGCGGATCGAGCGTTCTAAAAGAAGCTTACAATGTGGCCCACACCACACGCTACGGTCACGCCGCGCCGAACGAACGCATCCAGATGGCCAATATCCGGCTTACGGTCACGGCGGCCAAAGACAGCGCGTCCGTGTCCGAATGGCTGACAAAACCGTTTGAACCTGAAGGGGCGACGGCGGAAGAATCCCGCGAAATCATATTTGATGATCCGGCGGTGTCCGAAAAAGCGCGCATTCTGTGGCGCCCGGCGATGGCGGCGGGAACGGTCGTCGAAGGCCCGGCGGTAATCGAAGAGCCAAATTCGACGACCTTGCTGTACCCCGGCGACAGGATGGAAGTAAGCGAACACGGCCATCTGATAATTCAGACGGGCGCAAACCAATAAATTCATTTAAGGTAATGCCATGAACGTGCATCCCATAACTTTAGAAGTTGTTCGCAACGCCTTCGTCGCCTATTCGGAAGAAATGGCAACGGCTTTGTGCCGGTCCGCCTATAACATGATGATCTATGAGGTGCGCGATTTTTGCTGTGGGCTGATTGACACCGAAGGCAATCTCATCAGCCAAAATTCCGGCGGCCTACCGATTTTCCTCGCTGATTTAGGCGTCGCCGTCGTCGATGGTATCGAGCGCTATGGCCTAGATGGGTTCGCGCCCGGCGACGTCATCATCATGAACCACGGCGGAGTGTGCGGCCAACACCTCAATAACATGGTCATCTACATCCCTTGTTTTCATGAAGGCAAAGTCGTCGCCTTCGCCGCCAACCGCGCCCATTGGGTTGATGTCGGCGGATCGCGGATCGGTTTCGGATCCTACGATTCATATGAAATTTTCCAAGAAGGGTTACAGCTTCGCTCGTTGAAAATATACGAAGCTGGCGTGCGCAACGATTCAATCTGGCAAATTATCGAAGACAATATCCGCTTTCCGGAATCTTCTCTTGGCGATCTTCGCGCCCAGATCGCAGCCTGTAACATCGCTGATCGCCGCTTGGGCGAACTTTACAGCCGCTATGACGCGGCAACCATTTCGGCGTGCGTGGAAACCATTTGGGATCAAGCCGAAGCCGAAGCCAGGGACGTCGTAACACGTATTCCGGACGGCACCTACGAAGCGGAAAGCTGGCTCGACAATGACGGCCGCGATTTGGATACCCCACTTGCCATCAAAACCAAAGTCACCATCGCCGGCAGCACCATGACCATCGATTATACCGGCATGCACCCGCAAGTGCGCTCGCCCTTGAACTCTGGCTATTCGGGCGGTTTGGCGGCAGCGCGTATTGCCTTCAAATGCCTGACCATGCCCAACGCGCCGGTCAACGAAGGCTGCTTCCGCCCGTTGGAGCTGATCTCGCCGGAAGGCACCATCGTCAATGCCAGGCCGCCGGCGGCCATCGGTTTGTGGAGTGTCGCCATGCCAACGGTCGTCGATACCATTCTGCGCGCGCTGGCCCCTGCCTTGCCGGACATCATTCCGGCGGCCCACAAGGG
>JABMOP010000546.1 GCA_013204125.1 Rhodospirillales bacterium
TCGTCGGCTTCGTCGAGCACGACGGCTTTCAGCCCGTTCAATTTTAAAGAGCCGCGTTCGATATGATCGCGGAGGCGTCCCGGCGTGCCGACGACAATATGCGCACCGCGCCCGAGCGCCTGGCGTTCGGTACTCATATCCATGCCGCCGACACATGTCGCAACATTTGCCCCGGTCAATTCAAACAGCCATTGCAATTCTCGGCTGACCTGCAACGCCAATTCCCGCGTCGGCGCAACGGCCAGCGCCAAGGGAACTTGCACGCGGGGAAGACGGTCTTGGCCGCCCAGCAGCGTCGGCGCGATTGCCATGCCGAAGGCCACGGTTTTCCCCGACCCGGTTTGAGCCGACACCAACATATCTGCGTGTTCAAGCTCGGGCGCAAGAACCGCCACCTGCACAGGGGTCAATACGGTATATTCTCGCTTGCTCAACGCTTGGCCAAGCGCCGGAACGACGCCTTCGAATTCAGTCATTTAGTTTCTTTCGGAATACGGATTTCGTGCGCCGGGCTACTGCTCACTAATATATGGGGGCGCACGTCGCCACGATCAATTGCGTAGCGGAACAAGTTAAACGAGCCGCGTTGTACGGTGTCAGGGATATTCTGTAAAGCGTAGTCGGCAACGCGCCTGTCGATATTCATCCAACTGGATCTCAAAAAAAAGCTTGTTGTTCCGCTTTCGTTCCATATAGACTAACTGCCGGTTGTTAAGGCGAGGGGATTTAACCTGTGGTTGCGCGCATCAATACGGTCGCTTTTTCGGGCATCGATGTTCTAGACGTCGATGTGCAGGTGCAGATCGCCGGCGGCTTGCCGGCGTTTACCGTTGTCGGCCTGCCAGATAAAGCGGTCGGCGAAAGCCGGGAGCGGGTGCGCGCGGCGTTAAGCGCCCTTGGCCTCGCCCTGCCGCCGAAACGCATTACCGTCAATCTTTCGCCCGCCGATCTGCAAAAAGAGGGCAGTCATTTCGATTTGCCCATCGCGCTTGGACTTTTGGCGGCGATGGATGTTTTGGCGGCGGATGATGTTTCGAGCTATTGCGTCCTCGGCGAATTGGCCTTGGACGGCGGCATCCGCGCGGTTAATGGGGTATTGCCGGCGGCGATTACGGCGAACGCCAACGGATTGGGTCTGATTTGCCCCGAAGCCCAAGGCGGCGAAGCGGCGTGGGCCGGCGACATCGAAGTGTTGGCGCCGGGGAACCTGCTCGCCCTCATCAATCATTTCAAAGGCACGCAAATTTTGAGCGCGCCGCAGCCCAAAATGGCGGAAACACCGGCTGAGGGGCCTGATCTAGCGGACATTAAAGGCCAGGAAAGCGCCAAACGCGCCCTGGAAGTGGCGGCGGCCGGCGGTCATAACATGCTGATGATCGGGCCGCCCGGCGCCGGCAAATCCATGCTGGCGTCACGCATGCCCGGCATTTTGCCCGCCCTGGAGCCGTCCGAAGCCTTAGAGGTTTCGATGATCCATTCGATCGCCGGCGAATTGGAAGGCGGCCGCCTGATCCGCACCCGCCCATTTCGCAGCCCCCATCATTCGGCGTCGATGCCGGCCTTGGTCGGCGGCGGTCAGCGCGTGCGCCCCGGCGAAGTGTCGCTGGCGCATTTGGGGGTTTTGTTTTTGGATGAACTGCCCGAATTTCACCGCCAGGCGTTGGAAGCGCTGCGCCAACCGATGGAAAGCGGAAATTGCGTCATCGCCCGCACCAATGCCCATGTGCGCTACCCCGCCCGCTTTCAATTAATCGCCGCCATGAACCCGTGCCGCTGCGGCTATCTTTCCGACCCGGCGCAAGCCTGTTCCCGCGTCCCCGGGTGCGGCGCCGATTATCAGGCGAAAATATCGGGGCCAATGTTCGACCGTATCGATTTGCACGTCGATGTGCCGGCGGTCAGCGCGGCGGATTTATCCCTGCCGGCGGCGGCGGAAAAATCGGTCGATGTGGCGGCCAGGGTGTTGCAAGCCAGGGCGCGCCAACGGCATCGCTTCGCTAAATTCCAAAAAGACGGCGCGCCCCCGGTGCGCACAAACGCCGAAGCCGATGGCAAATTATTGGAAGAAATTGCCGCCCCCGATGCAGACGGGCGGAGCTTGCTGACCCAGGCGGCGGAAAATATGCACTTAACGGCGCGCGGCTATCACCGGGTATTGCGCGTCGCCCGCACGCTCGCAGATTTGGATGGATCGGAGGGCGTCCGGCGCATCCATATTGCCGAAGCGGTGTCTTATCGCCGCCGCGCGTCCCGCCGCCAAACGGCATTGGCCCGGTAACGGGCCCTAATTTTTGATAATTTCGGTGAGTTGGATGGCGAGGCGGTCTTCGACAACGACCACTTCACCCTTAGCGATTAGTTGGCGTTCGGCGCGAATATCGATCGGCTCGCCGATCAAGCGGTCCAATTCAACGACGGCGCCGCGGCCAAGTTGCAAGATTTGGGCGACTTTTAATTCTGCCGTACCAAGCACCGCGACCACATCAATAGTAACATCGAGAATGGCGCCTTCCTTGGATTCGCTTTGATTGAGAAAGGCCGAACCCAGCGATTCGCTGGACCCTTCTTTCGCACCTTCATCGGCCATATCCGCCACCAATCATTTTTTATTACCGCGCCGTTATACCACAGCTAACGCAAAATGGTTAACGCCCAATTGAAATTGGCCCTTTAGAACCCAGCCGCCAACTCAACCATTTCGGCGCAACATCGCGCCTAATTTCTTGCCGCCGAAAATATGGATGTGGAAATGCGGCACTTCCTGCATACCGTCGGCGCCATGATTGGCGAGGATGCGGTAGCCGGGTTTGGCCAATTTCAATTTTCGGGCAACGGCGCCGACGGCGCGAAAAAACCCGCTGATTTCGGCGTCGCTCCCATTGGCCGAAAAATCGTCTATGGATTGGTAAGGCCCTTTCGGGATTACCAGCACATGGATCGGCGCTTGCGGATTGATGTCGTCGAACGCGAAGGCGTAATCGTCTTCATACACCTTGGCGCAGGGTATTTCGCCGCGCAGCACTTTGGCGAAAACATTTTCGGTATCATAGGCCATAAAAAATCCTCCCTATTTGTTGCGGGAATTTTTCTCTGCGATCCCGGACGTGCCTTCCCGGTGGGCCAGTTCGGCCCATACATCTTCGGGCGTGATGTCGCCGACCGCCCAGAGGACCAGTAAATGATACAACAAATCGGCGCTCTCGTTGATTAATTCTTGGCGGCCTTCGACCAGCGCGGCGGTCAGCACTTCGGTGGCTTCTTCGCCAACTTTGCGGGCGATGGTCGGCTTGCCATCGGCGAAAAGCTTAGCCGTATAAGACGATGCGGCATCGGCGCCGCGGCGGCTTTTGATCACCCCGAACAGGCGCGCTAAAATTTCTTCGTTTTCGGGTTTGGTTTCACTCATGCCCGTCTCCATTATTGCCTGTCTGGCGCATCCGTAGTCCGGCGGCGGCCATATGCGCCTTGGCGTCTGAAATACTGTAAGTCCCAAAATGAAAAATGGAAGCGGCAAGAACGGCGCTGGCGTGGCCGCCGGTGACGCCCTCGACCAAATGATCCAAATTGCCGACACCACCCGACGCAATCACCGGAATGGTGACCGCGTCCGCAATGGCGCGGGTCAGTTCCAGATCGAAGCCTTCTTTGGTGCCGTCCCGGTCCATCGACGTCAGCAGCAATTCTCCGGCGCCAAGCGCGGCCATCCGCTTGGCCCAGCCAATCGCTTCGATGCCGGTTTCTTTGCGCCCGCCATGGGTGAACACTTCGAA
>JABMOP010000547.1 GCA_013204125.1 Rhodospirillales bacterium
GACCAGGGTTTCGGCAATGGTCCGCGCTTCATCATGTGAACTCGCGGTAACATAAACCATTCGGTATACCATTGATGTGCCTCTAGTTAATTTGGACATAGGTGCCGTTCTATTCTACACTGGCTTTTTCTACTTAGGCGGTAAATAAGCCGCCGGGTTTAATCGTCATTTTGCGGGGAGGCTGGTCATGGACGTACAGACCGAAAGTACTCTAAAACCGACCCAGGTTCAGAAAAAATGGCTGGCGCGCGGCTTGGATCAGGCCGGCGGTAAATTGCCGTTATTTGACGAAGAGGGGCAGAGAATTTCCGAGCGCACGGTTAAAAGCTGCCTCCGCCAAGGTTGGGCCGAGCCGTGGTTTGCTAATCCCATAAAACCCGGTTGGCTGGTCTGTAAATTGACCGATGCGGGGCGTTTGCTCGTCGCCGATTAAGCGCTTTGTTAATCCAGCTCTTCTATATCGATATAGCCTTTTTCGATGGCCCCCAGCAATGCATCGAAGGCGGCTAAGGATTCTTCGTACATTTCCCTTTTTTCAGTGAGGTCGGAAATGAACGCCTTATCGGGCGGCTCGCCGGCTTCATTGACGCTCAAGTTTATGGCGGCGGCGAGGTAGCGCGCCCGCAATCGGCCGACGGCAACGGAAAAGCTCAAGATCTTATCCCTGCTTAATTCAGGGATTCGCTTGTGGATAATCTCGCTATTGGCGGCTCGAATGCTCTGCTCGATCTCAATCACAAATCGCTTATGTTTCAACGGATCGCGGTAGCCGTCGCCGGTGTCGTTCATCCTTGGATGCCCCTCTAAAAAATTAATATTGAGCCTTAATTTTAAGGCCAAAACTCCAACAAAACTGTGCGTTCGGAGTAGTTTCCCCCAAATTAAATTGCATTCCTGTGATGCAGGTCACAGCCAAATCCAATCATAACGGGGATACTGACGGCAGATCGTAACTGATCCATGATCCCTCAAGAGCATAACTCAGCCGGCCTTCGGGCCGGCTTTTTTTTGTCCGGTTTGTTATCATCAGCGTCTTAATTTCCATAAATTTCATGGACTTAGCACCTTTATCCCGATAAGTATCTGGGCCTTAATCAAAAATCCAGGAGCGCCCGGAATGGTATCTGAGCCTTATGACGATCTGACCCAGTTAGGCGGCCCCAGCCCGCTTCCCGCGTCCCCTGGCGAAGCGAAGCTGGAGAAAGTCGTCAATCCCCATGCCGGGACGCCTTATTGCATCCGCTTTACCTGCCCCGAATTCACTTCCGTCTGCCCGGTCACCGGCCAGCCCGATTTCGCCCATCTGGTGATCGACTATATCCCGGCCGGTCATATTGTCGAAAGCAAATCGCTAAAACTCTACCTCTCGTCGTTTCGCAATCACGCCGCGTTCCACGAAGACTGCACCATCGCCATCGCCAAGCGCATCGAAGCCGAGATCAAACCGGAATGGCTCCGCATGGCCGGCTATTGGTACCCGAGGGGCGGCATCCCGATCGATGTTTTCTATCAGACCGGGACCCCGCCGGACGGCATCTGGATTCCTGACCAAGGCGTCGAGCCTTACCGCGGCCGCGGCTAGGCCAATTGAAAGTTCGGCGTTGATTCAGAAATTTCCACCTCTTCATCGGTCATATCCACCGGGATATCGGCGAATAACGGCGTCGAGAGATAGCGCTCGCCGGTATCGGGCAACATGACCAGAATGGTCGCGCCCGCTTCCACGTCTTCGCAGAGTTTGAGGGCGCCGGCGAAAGTTGCGCCGGAGGAAATGCCGACAAAAATGCCTTCCTTTTGCGCCAAATCCTGGCTGCATTTCATGGCGTCCGCCCCGGCAATGGTGATCAGCCGGTCGATGTTGCCGCTATCGACCACGTCGCCGGTCAATTTGGGAATGAAATCGGGGCTCCAGCCCTGCATCGGATGCGGCTTAAAGGCCGGGTGGCTGGCGGCAGGCGAGCCGTTTTTGTTGCGCAATTGCCCTTCGCCGCTGGATAGCATCGGCGCGTCGGCGGGCTCGCAGACAATGATTTTGGTGTCGGGCCGCTTTTCCGCCAAGACCCGGGCGACGCCTTTCAGCGTGCCGCCGGTGCCGAAACCGGTGACCCA
>JABMOP010000548.1 GCA_013204125.1 Rhodospirillales bacterium
AGATTCAAGGATCACATAAATAAACATACGGAATACCATGGGCCGGAGCATCCGGTGCCGGCGCTTAAAAGGCGGCTGCGGTGTAGGAGGTGCGGATCGGGGAGCTGTGCGGTGCAGTTGGGGTTGATGGAGAGGGGTTAGCATTTCCGCCATCAGGAACCGGCGTTTTACCCTCAAGACCTCGCGCGGTCATTTTGATGATCGGCACAATTACCCCTTAGTTTTGCGATAGGTACCAAATAGGTACCGCAACTGCCGCCACATCATGAAACGGGATGCCAAATTACGCCCCACAAATAATTGACTGTATATGGTCATTAATAACCGATTCCCTTGGGGTTGCGAAGGGGATTGTGGGGCAAGCTGTGGCAGAGCGAGCGGCTGTTAACCGCTAGGTTGTAAGGTCTAGTCTTACCGCCGGAGCCAATAAAAAGGGGCTGGGTTTTTTCACCTGGCCCCTTGTTTATTTTGGCGCCCCGCGCCGGTTTCAATCCGCTTCTTCTCGAGCCGGGGCATCGGCATCGGCATCGGCATCGGCATCGGCATCGCCGGCTGCATAGTCGGCGTGGGTTTTATATTTCATGTCGGTTTCAAGAATGTGGCCGCGCAGCCAGTTGCCGAGGAATTCGGATATATCGCCGGCGATGTCGGTTTTGCCGCCGTGGAAAATTTCATAAAGTTCGTCCAAACGCTTCTCCAGCCTCTCGTGGCTGGCTTGATGATCCCGAAGCTCAAGAAAGGGATAGCCGATCTTGTGCATGTATTCTTCTTCGCGCTGAAAGTGGAATTTCGTATATTCGATCAATTGGTCGAGCACATAGCCGACCAGATTGCCTTCGACCTCGACCGAATGGGCGTAATCGAACCTGTTAATCAGATCAATGATAATCTTGTGATCGTTGTCGAGCCGGTCCTCGCCTACGCTGTACCCCGATTTCCACTCCATGATTAGCCTCCCATCGCCTGACATGACGCCAACCTTATTCGATCCCCCCCTTCGCCGCATTGACCGGCGTCATGTGGCGGGGCGGGGCGCGCGCCGGATTTGGCTCAATATCCGACGGTAAATTTTTGGCGGGTGTGCGCGGGGGTTTCCGTCTCGTCGATCATGGCGACCGCATAATCTTCGAGCGAGATGTGGCTGAAGCCGTTTTCGTCGAATAGCATTTCGCCGCCGCCGAGCCGGAATTTGCCGGTGCGGCTGCCTTCTTCGGGCGTGTCGGAAAAACACAGATAGGTCCAGTCGAGCGTCGGCTCTTTTTGCAGCAAATAATAAATCTCGACCGTCGAGGCGGCGCCCATCTGAAAACGCTCCGGGAAATCGGGCTCGTCCATTCTTCGCACACCCGGCGCGACTTCAAGCGATCCGGCGCCGCCGACCGCCAATAGCCGCTTGATGCCGGCGTCCTTGGTCGCATCAATGATCGTGCGCGCCATGGCTTTGGTCGCCGCCATCCGGTCCGGATGTTCGCGGGGCGCCCGGGCCGAGTGGATAACCGCATCATGGCCCAAAAGCACCGCCGCCAGAGAGGCAGCATCGGATATATCATGGGCGCGCGGCGTCAAGCGGGCGCGCAATTCCATATCGCCGGCGCTGCGCGAAATCGCCGTGACCTCGTGGCCCCGGAGCAAGGCTTCGTCAACCAAATGCGCCCCGACCCAACCGGTCGCGCCTAAAATGGCTAGTTTCATTTTCTCTTCCGCAATTTGGGCTAAACGCCCCCTGCCCCGGTCAGGTCACGATCTGATAAAAAATACAAACCAGCGCCAACCAGCCGACGACGAAGGCGCCTGAGCGGAGGTAGGGAACCCCTGCGACATGAAGCACCAGATGGGCAACACGCGCCCAGAAAAATGTGATCGCCGCCGCCGCAGTTGCGCCATTGGCCGATTGGGTCAAATGCGCAACGATCACAAGCGCCGCGAACAGCACAAGATTTTCCACCGAATTATGATGATGGGCTTTGAGACGCTCGGCCCAGGCCGGCAGCGGCGCCAGCGGCTCCTTGTAGCCGTAACTAAGCGCGCCCACGAGCCCCGATACGCGCGATTGCGCCATCATGTAGCCGAGCCACAGAACACCGGTTAACCCGGTCGTCCACACCAGCATCGAAAGTTCCGTTGTCATTTCAGCCTCCTTCGTTAATTCCCCATTTATTACACGCCAGCAGCATACGCCGGGTCCAATTGGCTGCGAAGCAATTATTTCTTCCGCATGCAGGCGGCTGATAATAAAGCCGGCCCAAAAAGGGCCGGCGAGGTGTTGTGCCAGGGAGGCTACCGGGGGTCCCGGTAGGGGACCGGGGTCCATCCTCGAGGAGTGATGAGGATTTGAAGGGGTGTGCCCCCGATGTTGCAAATCTAGACGATCCGCAGGTTTAAGTAATTGACACGGGTCAAGCGGCAGATTCCGCGCCGCCGCCTATTCTAAGACGCGTGGAAGTCCTCATAATGGGGGTAGGAATTAGCCATATACCATTTAAAGAAGTCCCAATAACTTTCAGGCGGATATTTCGCCGGGTTACCCGGCCCCTTACAACTGGGCAGGCATTTCACCACCGGCCTTAAATCGGGATTGACGAACACCGGCGCCGAGTAGCGGTCGTTTTCAGTGGGAATGGCAACCCGGTGCGGCGTCGCCTTGAACCGTTCGTTCGACCAGCGCTCCAAGAACTGGCCGATATTGACATGGAT